>JAEUNB010000398.1 GCA_016790625.1 Betaproteobacteria bacterium
AGGCAAGCTGGTCGGCATCCTGTCGGAACGCGATTACACCCGCAAGATTGCGCTGCAGGGCAAGAACTCGAAGGAAACCAAGGTCAGCGAAATCATGACCAGCAATGTGTACGTAGTGACGCCAAAAACCCGCACGCGGGAATGCATGGCGATCATGTCGGAGAAGAATTTCCGGCATCTGCCGGTGGTCGACGGCGATACCGTGGTTGGCATGGTCTCGATCCGCGACCTGATGAACGACATCATCGCCGAAAACGAAATCACCATTTCGCAGCTGGAAAACTACATCAAGGGTTGAACGTTATCGCCAGCTTGCCGAAAAATCCGGTCCGATGTTCCTGGTGCGAAAACACCGCACTCGGCAAGGTCTACACCGACTATCACGATCATGAATGGGGCGTGCCGGTTCACGATGACCGGGTGCTGTTCGAATTCCTGATCCTGGAAGGTGCGCAGGCGGGACTCTCCTGGTCCACCATCCTCGCCAAGCGAGACAACTACCGGCGCCTGTTTGCCGACTTCGACCCGGTCAAAGTAGCGCGTTTCACCGAGAAAAAAATCGAGGCGCTGCTGCTCGATCCCGGTATCGTGCGCAATCGCTTGAAAGTTAACGCGGCCGTTGTCAATGCAAAAGCATTCCTCGCGGTGCAAAAGGAATTCGGCAGTTTCGATGCCTACATCTGGTCGTTTGTCGGCGGAAAACCCAAGCGCAACAAATGGACGTCAATGTCCGGCGTGCCCGCCAAAACCGCCGAATCCGATGCGATGAGTAAAGACCTGAAAAAGCGCGGTTTCAAATTCGTCGGTTCGACCATCTGCTACGCCTTCATGCAGGCCACCGGCATGGTCAACGACCATATCGTCACCTGCTTCCGTCACGGCAAGTAAGCCGATGCGTGCCGTTTCCGACGCGCTGACGCGCTTTTTCAAACTCGAGTCCGCCGCCGGCTTATTGCTGATGGCGAGTGCCGCGCTGGCATTCATCGTCAGCAATTCACCGCTGGCTGGAGCCTATGCCAGCCTGCTCGATATGCCGGGTCAGGTACGTCTGGGACCGCTCAATATCGCCAAACCGTTGCTGCTGTGGATCAACGACTTCTGGATGGCGATCTTCTTTTTGCTGGTCGGACTGGAAATCAAACGCGAGTTGCTTGAGGGCAGTCTCGCCTCGCGCGAATCGCTGGTGTTGCCCTGCGTGGGTGCACTTGGTGGCATGCTGCTGCCAGCGTTGATTTACGCTGCGTTCAACTGGGGTGATTCGACCGGCTTGCGCGGCTGGGCGATTCCTGCCGCCACCGATATAGCATTTGCACTGGGCGTGCTGGCACTGCTGGGCAGCCGCGTGCCGGTGGCGCTAAAGGTTTTTCTCACGGCCGTCGCCATCGTCGATGACCTCGGCGCGATTATCATCATTGCGCTGTTCTACACCGCCGATTTGAATGTGCTTTCGCTGGCGCTGGCCGGTGTTGGCGTGCTGACGTTGGTGGCGCTTAATCGCGCCGGCGTAACCTCGGTGCCGGTGTATATCTTTGTCGGCGCCCTGCTCTGGGTCTGCGTGCTGAAATCCGGTGTACATGCCACGCTGGCGGGTGTCGCCACCGCATTGGCGATTCCGATGCGCGGTGCCACGCCGGACGAGAGCCCGGTGCGGAAACTCGAGCACGACCTGCATCCCCTGGTGGCCTACGCCATTCTTCCTGCCTTTGCGTTTGCCAATGCCGGCGTTTCGCTGGTGGGCGTCGATGCCCGCGCACTGATGCAGCCGGTCACGCTGGGGATCGCCTTCGGCCTGATCGTCGGCAAGGCAGCAGGCGTATTTTCGTTTGCCTGGCTGGCGGTCAAGCTGGGCTGGACCCGGCTGCCGGACGGTGCCAACTGGAAGGCCATGTTCGGCATCGCAATGCTTTGCGGTATCGGCTTCACCATGAGCCTGTTTATCGGCACGCTAGCCTGGGAGGATGAAGCCGGCAAATACGCTGTCGCGGTTCGTCTGGGCGTGTTGGGCGGGTCAATCGTCTCGGCGCTGCTGGGCTTCATCTGGTTGCGTGCGGTGCTTCCCGGCCCGGCGAAAAACTGATCATGCAGGTCGATGTCATCGTCATCGGCGCTGGCGCCGCCGGCATGATGTGCGCAGCCGAAGCCGGCAAACGCGGCAAGTCGGTGGTGTTGATTGACCACTATCGCAAGCTGGGCGAGAAGATCCGCATCTCAGGCGGTGGTCGATGCAATTTCACCAACATCCATGCCCGGCCGGAAAACTACCTGTCGCAAAATCCGCACTTCTGCCGCTCCGCGCTGGCGCGATACACGCCGCAGGACTTCATCAAGCTGGTCGAACGGCACGGAATCCGCTATCACGAGAAAACGCTGGGCCAACTGTTTTGCGATGACAGCGCCACGCAGATTATCGACATGCTGAAAACGGAATGCGATCGCGCTCATGTGCAGCTCAGGCAGCCGTGCAGCGTCGCCTCGGTCAACAAAAGCAGCGACGGCTTCGAGGTGGATACCGATCAGGGGCATTTCACCGCGAGCGCGTTGGTCATCGCCACCGGTGGACTGTCAGTACCAAAAATCGGCGCCACGCCGTTCGGTTACAAAATCGCCGAGCAGTTCGGCCTCGCAATGATTGCGCCCCGCCCGGCTCTGGTACCGCTCAGCTTCGATCCTGAATCTCTTGCTTGCTACGGCGATCTTTCCGGCTTGTCGCTCGATGCCGAGGTGTCCTGTCACGATGGCCGCTTCCGCGAAAGCCTGTTGCTAACGCATCGCGGTTTGTCCGGGCCGTCGATATTGCAGATTTCCAGCTACTGGCAAAACGGTCCAGCGAAGGAACCGATTCACATCAACCTGCTGCCCGACGCGGCAACGGTAGCCGCACTGGAATCGCAACGCGGCAGCAAGGCGCAATTCAACAATATCCTCGCCGAACATCTGCCACGCAGGCTGGCGCAAGCGTGGTGCGATGCACAC
This sequence comes from Betaproteobacteria bacterium, assembly GCA_016790625.1. GTDB lineage: Bacteria > Pseudomonadota > Gammaproteobacteria > Burkholderiales > Usitatibacteraceae > UKL13-2. The sequence continues at coordinate 2,974 of JAEUNB010000398.1, forward strand.
AATTTGAACAAACCCGCGATTCAATTCAGCGACAGGGCTTACGCCGACGCGCTGGCACAGCTTCAGGATTGGCAGGTGAAACCATCGGGAACGCTGGGTTACAACAAGGCGGAAGTCACGCTGGGTGGCGTGGATACGCGCGAACTGTCGTCCAAGACCATGCAGGCGAACAAGGTACCGGGCCTCTATTTCATCGGCGAAGTGGTCGATGTCACGGGGCACCTTGGCGGCTTCAATTTTCAGTGGGCGTGGGCTTCGGCGGTGGCGGCGGGACAGGCATTGTGAATGCGCAAATGAGACTGGTGCTCGATACCAATGTGGTGATTGATTGGCTGGTATTCGATCACCCATTCATGGATCCGCTGCGCGATGGCGTTCGCGAGAAACGAATCAAGGTTCTCACACATCCACCCGCTGTGGATGAACTGCAGCGTGTGCTGGCCTATCGGCAACTCAAGCTCGATGAGATGAGGCAGCGCGAGATATTCGACCACTACTGTTCGCAGACCGATGCCGCTGCGATGCCGGCCGGTTTCGGATTGAAGCAGCTGATGCTGCCCGGCGGTTTCCCGCGCTGCCGTGACCGCGACGATGAGCATTTTCTGGCGCTGGCCTATCACGCACACGCCGATGCCCTGGTCTCGCGCGACAACGCCGTGTACGGTCTAAAAAGCCGCGCGGCGAAATTCGGCCTTACCATCTGGAACGTGCAGCAGATGATCGAATCACTGCCCCTTTCCATGTCGGAGAACGCCGACAAAATTTAATTCGACAAAGTGGCCTTTGCCGGGATAAGTTCGACGGAATTGTTGTCCATTCTGCGGACCAAAAAATAACAAAGGGAGTGTTGCACGATGCCGCATGAAGTCACATTGATCGCCACCGTTGCCGCCGGCCTGGGCTTGGCACTGGTATTTGGCTTCCTCGCCGCGAAAATCAAATTGCCGCCGCTGGTGGGTTATCTGGTTGCGGGTATCGTCATCGGCCCCAGCACACCGGGTTTTGTCGGCGATCTCGCCATCGCCGGACAACTGGCCGAAATCGGGGTGATGCTGCTGATGTTCGGCGTCGGTCTTCACTTCTCGCTCAACGATCTGCTGGCGGTCAAACGCATTGCCATTCCCGGCGCCATCGTGCAGATGGCGGTGGCGACTGTGTTGGGCGCAGGCTTTGCCCTGTGGTGGGGCTGGAGCCTCGGCGGTGCATTGGTGTTCGGTCTCTCGCTGTCCGTTGCCAGCACGGTGGTACTGCTGAAGGCGCTGGAAAGTCACGGGGCGTTGTATTCGAACAATGGGCAGATCGCCGTAGGCTGGCTGGTGGTCGAAGATCTCGCCATGGTGCTGGTGCTGGTGTTGTTGCCGCCGTTGGGTGGATTGCTGGGCGGCACCGGTGGCAATGCGCCGGCGGCAAGCGGAAATCTCGCCGGGACTATTGCCTGGACCCTGTTTTCGGTCTCGCTGTTCGTGGCCATCATGCTGGTGGCGGGCAAACGCGCCCTGCCGTGGCTGCTGTGGCAAGTCGCGCGCACGCATTCGCGTGAGTTGTTCACGCTGTGCATAGTCGCGGCCGCGGTCAGCATTGCGTTTGCAGCAGCAAAACTGTTCGGTGTGTCTTTCGCGCTGGGTGCTTTTTTTGCCGGCATGGTGATGCGCGAGTCCGCACTGAGTCACCGCGCGGCGGAGGAAAGCCTGCCGTTGCGCGACGCGTTTTCGGTGTTGTTCTTTGTCTCGGTCGGCATGCTGTTTGAGCCGAGCGTGCTGGTTGACGAACCGGTTCATGTGGCGGCGGTGGTCGGCATTATCCTCATCGGCAAAACGATTGCTGCCGGCCTGCTGGTACTGGCATTCCGTTATCCACTCAATACCGCCCTCACCGTTTCGGCTAGCCTGGCGCAGATCGGCGAATTCTCGTTCATCCTCGCCGGTATGGGCATGGCAATGGGTTTGCTCCCCAAGGAAGGCCATAGCCTGATACTCGCCGGTGCGCTGATTTCGATTGCACTGAATCCGCTGATGTTTCATCTCATCACGCCACTGCAGTCGTGGCTGACGGCGCGTTCCAGTCTCGCACGGCGGCTGGAAATGCAGGCTGACCCACTCGCTGCGTTGCCGACCAGCATCGACCACAAGCATCTGGCGGGGCAAGTGGTGTTGATCGGCTATGGCCGCGTCGGCGGCCGCATTGGTGCCGCACTCAAAGCCAAGGGCATTCCTTACGTTGTCGCGGAGCAAAGCCGCGATATCGTCGAGAAGCTGCGGGCGGAAGGTATTCCAGCGGTGACGGGCGATGCGTCAACACCAGAATGCCTGGTTCAGGCGCACATCGCCAAAGCCTCGGTGCTGCTGATCGCTACACCGGACACATTGGGTGCGCGGCAGATGGTGGAAATCGCCCGCACGCTGAATCCGCAAATCAAGGTCGGCATCCGCTCGCACAATGCGGATGAGGCGCGCGATCTGGAGCGTGACAACGCCGGCATCCTGTTCCTATCCGATCAAGAGCTGGCGCAGAGCATGACGCAATTTGCGTTGACGGAGCTCGACCGGCGGCACCACACGGTAGAAGTGAAAGCCTAGTATTGGCGCGGGTTGGCGAGTCTTTTCGGCTGGAAACCCGCGCCAATGCTGGAGTTTGTTGCTATTTCGCCGGCTGCGTCGCAGCACTACCCGCTTCGCGGCCCAGCGCCAGCGCAGCAACGATGCCGCACGCCAGGGTAGCTGCAATGCCAACGAACACCATTGAGTTGAGGTGGCGATCGAGCAGCATGCCAAAAGCGATCGGTGCGATCGCCAACCCGACATCGAGGCCTGAGTAAACCATGCCGTAAACGCGGCCATAAGCGCCCTCGCCCAGCTTCGCCTTGGTCGCGGCGCGCACCAGCAAATCGCGTGACGGTCCGGCAATGGCAATGCCGAATCCCATCAACGCCATGATCGGCAACACTAGCCACGCCGGCAGCGGCACGAACGCCATCACCAACGCGAACAGTACGCCGGAACCGAACGCAAACATCACATAGCGTTCGTGCTGGTTGCCCGGCTTGGCGAGGAATCCACCCAGCACCAGGCCCAGCGAGCCACCGACCAGATACACTGACAACGCCGAGGTCGATGCCGCCAGCGACAGGCCGAACAATTCGCGCAACAGCGGCGGGCCGAAATTCTGCAGCGCACCGAAGCCGAAAGTGGCAAAGAAGAAAAAGGCAAAGGCGTACCAGACCATCGGTGCCTTGAGGAACGACCACGTGCCTCCCGTTACTGCCGGGGCATCGGCCGATTTTGCCGGCGCTTCATGGGCCAGTTCGTACTTGAGCAAGTCGCGCTTCCAGATCAGGAACGCCAGCGAAATCGCGCCGAACAGCGCCGCACCGAAGCCCGCCGCGCGCCAACCGGCCTGGCTGGCAATGGCAGTCATGAACAGCGGCGCCAGCGCCCATCCTAGGTTGCCGGAAATGCCGTGGGTGGAGAAGGCGTGTCCCATGCGTTGCGCGGAAACGCGTTTGGCCAACAAGGTGAAGTCGGCCGGATGGAAAACACTGTTGCCCATCCCAGCCACGACAGCGGCCAGCATCAGCGCGATGAAATTGGGGGCCAGACCGACGATCACGCCGGACAGCGATAGCAATCCAACACCCGTGCACAGCACGCGGTGCGCGCCGAACTTGTCGACCCAGATGCCGGCGATGGCTTGGCCAATGCCGGAAACGACAAAGAACACGGTCATCAATACGCCAACCTCCGCGTAGCCCAGCCCAAACTCAGGCATGAACCAAGGGAACAGCGGCGGCAGCATCAAATGGAAAAAATGCGAGGTGCCATGCGCGAAGCCGACCAGGGAAATAACAGTGGCGTCGGCGCGGAAACTGGCGGGGGCCGGATTGGCGGCGGGCGTGGAAGACATCAATCCATTTTACTGCACCGCCGTGGTGCGGCCAGTATCGATCGCTATCACCGGAAAACCGGCTTTCAGTCGGCGCTGGTGCGTCCGGAAAATTTGCGGTCGTACATTTCCTGATCGGCGGCGTAGAGCAGCGCTTCGGCGTCGGCGCCGTCTTGTGGATAGCAGGAGAGGCCGACCGAGGCGGTCACCTTCAGGTTGCCCCCCGGGGAATTGCGCAGCGACACCAGCGGCTCGGCCATGCGCTGTTCGATCTTCTCGCGCACGCGATTGGCGGCCTCGGCATTTTCGATCTCGTGCAGCAGCACCACGAATTCATCGCCACCGTAACGGCCGACGATGTCGCCGGAGCGCAGCGCGTGGCGCAGGCGATCGGCCAGCTCCACCAGCACGCTATCGCCAGTCTGATGGCCGCGCTGATCGTTCACTTTCTTGAAGTGGTCAAGATCGACAAACAGCACGGCGAAGTTATGCGGCCGCATGCCGGAACGATGCTCCTCGATGCGCCGTCCCAGTTGTTTCTCGAAGGTCTCGCGGTTGAACACATTGGTCAGCTTGTCGGTCTGCAGGCTGATGTGCATGGCTTCGAAGTTACGCGCGAGTTCGCCCAGCTCATCCTTGCGGGCAATGCCCACCGGCGTATACAAATGCCCTTCGCCCAGGCGGCGCGCGGCGGTCGACAGCAGGCGCAGGTCGTGCGACACCCAGTTCAGCACCCACAGCCCCAGGAACATCGCCAGCAGCGCAGCGACCACGGCGATGGTCGCGGTGCGAATCACGTTGTCCACCACGCCCGACATGAAATCGCTGCGTGGCACCGCAACCACCGTAATCCACTCCAGGCCGGCATCGTCGCGGATCACGCTGACCGATGCATAGACTTTGCCCTGCGGACCGTCGAATACCTTGACCTCCGGCGCCGTGACACCGCGATTGAAAATCTCCGCCACTTCCTTGTAAGTGGTGCGCACCAGCTCGTTGTCGCTCTGCGCTGCATTCAGGCGCGTCTTCTGGCCATTCGACAGCCGCGTGGAATCGTCCGACGACGAGGCGATCAAGTCCCCGTTGCGCTCGGCGACGAAGGC
>JAEUNB010000400.1 GCA_016790625.1 Betaproteobacteria bacterium
CCGCAGTTTGTACACGCCAGACCTCCTCGCCGTCGGGACCCAGCTTCACGGTAAGGTACTCTGTCGAGAGAGGCGCCTCTCCATTGGCCGCGCTGCCCGTGATGTAGCTATTGCGAGCTGCATCTGTGGTCATGGCTTGGCGCGCGCTGTAGCCGCTACCCAAGGTACTTTCCAACCCGTTCAGTCGACCTTCGCGCCCACGCCACAGTTCGGCACCGTTCGCGTCAAGCTTCACAATAAGGAAATTGTAGTTTCGCGCAGTGCTATAGCCTCCGACAATGACATTGCCATCGCCATCCAATGACAGCAGATAGGAGTAATCCTGAGTGTCAGGCCCTCCCTGTGATGCAGTGCGCCACAGTTCGGTGCCCGCTGCGTTGTACTTCACCGTCACGTAGTCATAGTTCGGCCCGATCAGCGCAACGCCAGTTACGTAAGTGCTGTTGTCGCTGCCGATGACTATCGAGTAGCCCGCCGCAATTCGATTGGGGCCCGGATCCATCGCCACTCGCCATTTCTCGGTACCGTCACTGGCATATCTGATCGTCATGTATTCGGATCCACCCGCAGTTCCGCCATAGCCCGTCACAACCACGTCACCGTCGGGAGCAAGCGCAAGCGCGAATGCTTCACTACCGCCTAAATTGCTATTCAGTGAGCGACGCCAAATTTCAGTCCCAGCGCTATCGTATTTGACGGTCAGATAGTCAGTGGTGCCCGCCGTGTTACCGCTGGTACCGGTGACGTAGATATTGCCCCCTGCATCCATCACCATCGCTGATGGCACGTCGTACTGATAACCGGAAGGGTTGCCATTCATCACCGCGCGCCACTGCTCGACGCCCATCGCGTTGTATTTGATGGTCAGGTAGTCATCATTGGTACTAGCGCCTCGCCCGGTTACAACCACAGAGCCATCGACATCGGCGGCGACGGCATAGGCTGTGTCATTGAAATCGCCCGAACCATTCGCGACGGCACGCCATTGTTCGATACCGGCGGCGCTGTATTTGATGGTAAGGAAGTCGAGGGCGCGGGAGGTGGGATTCGCATTTTGACTCTTGCCGGTAACGATGACATTCCCGTTGATGTCCAGGGCAATCGCCAGTGCCTGGTCGTCCCGATTGTTCGCCCCGTTCGCCACTTGGCGCCATTGTTCTACGCCGGACGAATTGAACTTGGCAGTTACGTAGTCGAAATTGCTACCGTTGTGGTTGCTACCTGTCGCATAGATATCCCCTGCCGGATCAAGAACGATTGCAACGGGGGTGAAGTTCTTGCGAACTATCTCCCACAACTTCGCTCCGTTCGGACTGTACTTGATGGTAACACCACCAACGCCGCTGCTACCGAACACATAAACATTGCCGACTGAATCGATCGCCATCGCCTTGCGAGCCCGGCCAGTGAGATCACCACCGGGGATGGCGTCCGCATCACCTGTCGAATAAACACTAGTTTTCCACGCAAGTGATGGCGCAGCGTGGCAGACAACAGCAATTGTGCTCATGCCAATAAAAAGCAGTACCTGCAGCAATCGGCAGACACCTTCTTGGGTTCTCATAATTTTGCAAACCTCTTTTGTGTTCGAGCCATAAGACGACGCGGAGGCGTACCAGGCTACGGTCCCGGCAAATGCGCGAATGTGTAATATGCGTATCGATGCGCCTAATTCGGCAAGAACTTCACCGGATCCACCGGTTTGCCCTGCTTGCGAATCTCGAAATGCAGCTTCACCTGGTCGGTGTCGCTGTTGCCCATTTCGGCGATCTTCTGGCCTTTCTTCACATCCTGCCCTTCGGCGACGAGAATTTTCTCGTTGTGCGCATAAGCCGATAGCCAGGTGTTGTTGTGCTTGATGATGACCAGCCGCCCGTACCCACGTAGCCCGGCGCCGGCGTAAACCACCTTGCCGTTCGCCGCAGCCAGCACGGAAGCATTCTTGGTGCCGCTGATGTCGATGCCTTTGTTGGCATCGGTGAAATTGGCAATGATCTTGCCTTTCGGCGGCGGCTGGATCGGCCAGGCCCAATCCACATCTTCCGTGCCGGGCGTCGCGGGATTGGCTGTCGCAGGGACGACCGGCGCAATGGGTGGAGGTGCTGGCGTTGCTGCAGGCGCATTCGCGGCTGCGGCATCGGCTGTCATCTTGATATAGGCAGAGTCGCTGTAGGGAACCTTGGTTGCCTTCGGCTCAGTCTTCACGGTATCGGTGTTACCGGACGGCGATCCGCTGACCGGCGCGGGGGCGATGATCAAGGGCGTGGCCACCGGCTCACCCGGCTTGGGTTGCGCGCCAGGTGCGGGGACAACCACATTGGTGACCGGTGCAGACAGGCGCAACGTGTCGCCAAGCTTGATGACGTTCGGATTGTCGATGTTGTTCCACATCGCCAGTTCGCGATAGTCGAGGCCATTGGCGAGCGCGATGCTGATCAGCGTATCGCCCTTCTGGATCACGTAGACCTTTTCTGTTTCAACCGGCTTGGCTTCGGTAGCAGGCGCCGGCGTCGCGGGTTTGGTTTCCACCACCGGCGGTTTGACTGGCGCTGCTGGTCGCGACTCGACCACCGGCGCCGGCCGACGTGCCGCGCACGCGGCCAGTGTTGCGACCAGCATCAGCACGGTCAAACGACGAAGAAAAATGGCTGAGTTGCTCATGGGTTTTCCTGTTCTTCTTTAGACCACGCCCGGTACCAGCGGTACAAATCGCACGTCGTGGACAATTTTTTCGCTGTAACCCGCTTCGGTTCGATCAATCACATAAAGTTTCTGCGTGCCGCCATCTTTACCCACCGGCAACACCATCCGGCCGCCCGGCGCCAGCTGCTGCTTCAGTTCATCCGGCACGTAGCCGGCCGCTGCGGTCATCAGAATTCCATCGTACGGCCCGCCGTCGGGATAACCAAAATGCCCGTCGGCATGCTTGAAAATGATATTGAAGTAACGCAGGTCGCGCAGCGTGCGGCGTGCCTTGTCCATCAACGGCGCGATGCGCTCGACGGTGTACACGTCCTTCGCCAGCTTGCCGAGCACGGCCGTCTGGTAGCCGCAGCCGGTGCCGATCTCCAGTACTTTTTTTGGCATCCCTTTTTCGCATAACAGCTCGGTCATGATCGCAACGATTTCCGGCGTGGAGATGGTCTGGCCGTGGCCGATGGGCAGCGCCTTGTCGACTTCATAGGCGCGTTCCTGCAGCGCTTCTTCAACGAACACATGGCGCGGCACTTCCGCCATCACATTCAGCACCCGTTCGTTCTTCACGCCCTTCTGCCGCAGCGCTTCGACCATGCGCGCACGCGTGCGGTCGGAGGTCATGCCCGAGCCCTGAAAACGCCCGGTGTTGCTCGAGACCGGACCGGTCATGCGCCAATCCACTCCGCAGCGTACTTCATCTGCTGATAGTTGGTGAGATCCACCTGCAGCGGCGTGATCGACACGCGGCGATTCTCCGTGGCGTGGAAATCGGTGCCCGGACCAGCATCGGCCACGGCACCAGCGGCGCCAATCCAGAACACCGTCTCGCCGCGCGGATTGGTTGCCTTCACCACCGGCTCGGCCTTGTGGCGTTTGCCCAGACGCGTGACTTCGTAGCCGGCCAATTGGTCATACGGCACATCGGGCACATTCACATTGAGCAGGATCGGTGGCTTCAAAGCGGTGCGCGTGTGGCGCTGCACCAGATCGGCGGCTACGCGGGCCGCCGTTTCATAGTGCTTGGCTTCATGTCCCGCCATCGACATCGCGATCGCCGGCACGCCAAGGAGGAAACCTTCGGTCGCTGCGGCCACGGTGCCGGAATAAATCGTGTCGTCACCCATGTTGGAGCCGGAATTGATGCCCGATACCACCATGTCCGGCACGAAATCCAGCATGCCGGTCACGGCCATGTGGACGCAATCGGTCGGTGTGCCGTTGACGAAGAAGAAGCCGTTCGGCGCACGGCGGATATTCAGCGGCCGGTCCAGT
>JAEUNB010000417.1 GCA_016790625.1 Betaproteobacteria bacterium
AAAACGCCAACTCTGCCTACAACATCGGCAGCGGCAATTTCTCTGCCTTTGGGGCATCGGACGGTTCGGCGCTCACCCTGGCACAAACCTGGCTGAGCAACCTGGGCACCACCAGCACTTACACGACCTCGGTCTGGCAGAGCGGTTCGCGTCAGGATCTGGCCACGTTCACCAACGTGCCGGAGCCTTCCTCGCTGGCGCTGGTTGGTTTGGGATTGACCGGGCTCGCGTTCATGCGCCGTCGCCAACGCGCCAAGTAATCGAAGTTTTTTACTTGCCCAACAAAAAACCCGCCGCGGCGGGTTTTTTGTTGTCTGAGATTTACGCGAAACCACTCACCCGCGCCCAGTCAGCCCCATGTTGCGACTGATCACTTCCTTCATGATTTCGTTGGTGCCGCCGTAAATCCGCTGCACCCGTGCGTCGGCGAAGGCGCGCGCGATGGGGTATTCCCACATATAGCCGTAGCCGCCGTGCAGTTGTACGCACTCGTCCATCACCTTGCACTGCAGGTCGGTACACCAGTACTTGGCCATCGACGCGGTTGCAGTGTCGAGCTTTTCCGCCATCAGCAGTTCGCTGCATTTATCCAGGAATACCTGGGCGATCTGCACCTCGCTCTGCATTTCCGCCAGCTTGAAGCGCGTGTTCTGGAAATCCCCGACCGGGCGGCCGAAAGCCTTGCGATCCTTCACATAAGCCAAAGTCCAGTCGATGGCCGCCTGCGCGCTGGCGATGGCCGTCACGGCGATCTGCAGCCGCTCCCACGGCAGTTCCTGCATCAAGCATACGAAGCCGCGATTCAGGAATGCCTCGCCGCCGAGCAGGTTTTCCACCGGCACCTGCACATCGTTGAAGAAAAGTTCGGACGTGTCCTGCGCCTTCAGCCCGACCTTCTTCAAGCGCTTGCCCTTTTCAAAGCCCGGCATGCCGCGCTCGACCATCAGCAAGCTGGTGCCTTTGGCGCCTTCGTTCGGGTTTGTCTTGGCCACCACGATCACCATGTCGGCGTGCCAGCCGTTAGTAATGAACGTCTTGGAGCCATTCAGCACGAAATGATCGCCCTTGCGGATGGCCGTGGTCTTGATGCCCTGCAGGTCCGAGCCCGCCGCAGGTTCGCTCATCGCGATCGCGGTCACCATCTCGCCGCTGGCCATTTTTGGCAGGTAGTGTTTCTTCTGCGCCTCGGTGCCGTAGTGCATCACATAAGGCGCGACGATTTCGCTGTGCAGCGAAAAACCGATGCCGGAAAAACCGGCGCGGCCCAGCTCCTCCATCTCAATCACCGAGAACAGCTTGTCCACGCCCGCTCCGCCATATTCCTCCGGCATGCTGGTGCAGAGAAAACCATTTTCGCCGGCCTTGTTCCATACCTCTTTCGCCACATAGCCCTGCTCTTCCCATGCGTCGTGATGCGGCGCCACCTCGCGTTCGAGAAAGGTGCGGAAGCTGTCGCGGAAAGCGTCGTGGTCGGAATTGAAGAGCGTGCGTTCGATCATGGTTTTTTCGATGGTGGAAGTGAAAGAAAAGTAACTCGTATGATGCCATGGCAAATGGCGGACGGCGCTCGGTGATCACCGTGTTTCCAGCTCGGTCACGCCGGTGGTCATATTCCATTTGGCGAATTGCGGCGCGAACTCATCCAGCGACAGCCAGCCCATACACGGTGCGGCACCGGTGGCAGAGAGTTCACCCCTTGCCAGCTTGCGCGCGAGCAGGATGGCCGCCATGCAGGGTATTTCCGGGCCGTGGTTGTTGGGTGCATGCACATGCCAGCGCACTTTGCGCGCACGGCCATCCTGCCCCTGCGCTTCAAGCACCACATTCATCGCGCCATTTCCCGAGCCAAGGCGGTCGAGAAGCTGCGCAGCGCATTCCATCGGCCGCGCCAGCTTTTCGATCGGCAGCGGCAAACCCCATTGCCGCAACCAGGCCAGCATCGCCAGGCCGCGATGCTGTATTGCAATTTCCAGCGCCGCGCGGAAAACGACGCGCTTCACGCCGTCATAGCGTTGCGGAAACAATTCCAGATCCGGTACGTCGCAATAAGCGGAAAGCCGTGGGACCAGCGGATGCACCTCCCGCCATTCGAGTCCGCGCCAGCCGTGCACCTCACGCCATGCACCCTCGTTCCAAACCGTAAACGGCCGCCCGGCGTAACTCATCACTGCCGCCAATGTCGCCTCGCCACGCGGCGCATGCTGCCCCGGTGCGATCACGCAATCGATCGCGTGCAGTGCGGAAAAACCCACCCGCAGATGATCGACCACCGCCGAGGACAACGCGGGCAGCGTGCTGACACCAGTCAAAGCCAACTTTCCCGCGCGTTTGGCGGCTTCATCGACTGCGGTGGAGAAACCGGCAACGAAGTCTCGCCCGTCGGCAAGGTCGAGATAGTGCGCACCGGCAGCCAGTGATGCCAATGCGACGCGGTAGTCCTGCCCCTGAAACGGTCCCACGCAATGAATCACCAGGCTGGGCTTCAGCGCGGCCAGATTGCGAGCGAAGTTGGGGGCATCCAGCGCCAAGTCGGGTCTACCGCCCACCAGCACTTCCATTTCCGGCTCGCCAGCCAGTGCGCGCACGATACGCGCGCCGAAGTTGCCGCGTCCACCCAGCACCAGAACGCGCATGGGCTAGGTCGCAGGCGAAATGTGCACAGCCCGCATCGAATGCCGAAACTCCAGCACCAGAGCGGCTTTCCAGCCAAAAGTGGCTGCGAAGCCGCACCAATGCTGGAGTTTTCTAATCAACATAGTTGAGCTTGAATGCCGCGTCTGCGCCTGCCGGCACACTGTCGATCGGCGTCAGTGTTACGCCCTCCGGCAACCTCGCCTCTCTTGCACCGGCACCGGTGATGAGAATCTCACGCGCCTTGGCAGTGTCCTCACCCAGCTTGCACGCCGCATTCACTTCCGCGCCGAAAATATCGGCATCGCCCACGCGCAACACCTCGCCATAGCCGATGCCCACGCACAGCAGCACTTTCTCCGCATCAATGCGCGTCTGGTTGTAGTCCTGCGTGCAATGCTGCATCTCGATGGCGCAGCGGATTGCGTCGTTCACGTGGCGAAACATGACGATCAGGCTATCGCCTTCGGTCTTCAGCAATATGCCGTTGCTCTTTTCAATGATCGGCACCAGCAGGCGGTGCGATTCATAGATCGTCTGCAGGAAATGGATGATGCCGAACTCGGCCACATTGCGCGAGAAGCCGGAGAGATCGGTGTAAAGCACCGCCCACTTTTCGCCAAACAGCCGCCAGATGCGGCGATCGATGGACGCCTTGTCGGCGCCGGGTGCCAGGCGTTCGGCAATCAGTTTTTCCAGGCGATCGGCAGAAGCGCCGGAAACCACGTTGTAGGTAAATGGCATGGCAGTACGATGCAGATGGCAATGTCGATAGGATAAGTCCAAACCCGCACACGCTTTGCCTCCCATCGCAAAAAAGCCAGGCAAAGTGCAGGCGCGTTCCGCCGTGCGGAAAGGCAGCCCCACTTCAGCGCGGTATAGTCGGGCATCGCCACCGGGACACCATCATGCTCGATACCAACGCCCGCCGTTTCGTCCAGCCGCTGCTTGATGCCATCGCCCACACCTGCAAGCGTATCGGCATCAGCGCCAATGCGCTCACCGTCGCCGGCATGCTGGCCGGCGTGGCGGCGGCAGGACTGGTGCTGAAGGAATACACCATCGCCGGATTCGCCGTGCTATGGCTGTCCGGCCTGATCGACGCAGCCGACGGCACGCTGGCCCGCCTCACCCAACCCAGCCCGATGGGCGCGATACTCGATATCACCTTCGACCGCGTGGTGGAGATTTCGATGATCGTGGCGCTGGCGTTTCGTTTCGAGGAGGCGCGCTTCGTGCTGGTGATCCTGGCCGGCATCATCGCCATCGCCATGTCGCTGTTCCTGTCGATTGGCGCCGCAGTCGCCAACCGCTCGGTCAAGTCATTCCATTACGCACCGGGCCTCGGCGAGCGCACCGAGGCCTTCATCTGCCTGTCGCTGATGATTCTCGATCACGAACGGCTGGTGTTCTGGACCTGGGTGTTCATCGGCGTGATCATCTTTACCATGGCTCAGCGGCTGCGGCATGCCTACCTGATGCTTCATGGCAGCGATGACGCCATCGTAAGCGGAGGAAAACAATGATTCACCAACGCCTGCGTCAATGGTGGCGGCCATGCCGCACTGCCGGTTTGATCATCGCTGGTCTCCTCATGCAGCACGTGCACGCGCAAGTGCCTACGGGCCAAACCGAAATCGCTGCACAAAAGCGCCCGCGCATCGGGCTGGTCCTTTCCGGCGGCGGCGCGCGCGGCGCGGCGCATATCGGCGTGCTGAAAGTGCTGGAGGAAATGCGCGTACCGGTGGATATCATCGTCGGTACCAGCATGGGCGCGATTGTCGGCGGCACCTACTCCTCCGGCTCCAGCGTGACCGAAATGGAGCAGGCGATACGCGGCATCAACACCAATGTGCTGTTCCAGGACTCGCTGGCGCGGCAGGAGCAATCGATGCGCCGCAAGCAGGCCGAGCAGCAGCTGCCGCTGTTCGCTGCCGAAATCGGCTTGCGCGATGGCGCCATATCGCTGCCAAAAGGCGCCGTGGTCGGCATCGGCCTCGAATCGGTGCTGCGGCGATTGGTGAAGCTGAAAGGCACACGCGATTTCGACAAGCTGCCGATCCCGTTCCGCGCGGTCGCCACCGATGTGGTCGACGGCGAGATGGTGGTGTTCCGCGAGGGCGAACTCTCCAACGCCATGCGCGCCAGCATGTCGGTGCCCGGCGTGGTGGCGCCGGCCGAAGTCGATGGCCGCATGCTGGTCGATGGCGGCCTGGTGCGCAACCTGCCGGTGGACATTGCCCGCGAAATGGGTGCCGACATCATAATCGCCGTCAATCTCGGTACGCCGCTGCTGCGGCGCGACCAGATCACCTCCGTGGTCGGCATCAGCGCGCAGATGATCGGCATCCTTACCGAGCAGAACGTCAAGGCATCGCTCAAGCAATTAAAGCCCGACGACATCCTGATCCTGCCCGAGCTGGGCGACTTCTCCGCCGGTGATTTCGACAACCTGCCGAAAACCATCCCCATCGGCGAGGCCGCCACACGCAAGGTCGCCGGCAAGCTTGCCAAGTACAGCCTGTCGCCACTGCAGTATGCCGGGCTGCGTTCGAGCCAGATGGCCGACGCCACCATCAGCACGCGCGTGGTCGATGAGATCCGCTTTCCCGGCCTCAATCGCGTCAACCCCGAAGTGCTGGCGCACCTGGTCGATTCGAAAGTCGGCGAGCCGATCGACCAGAAAAGGCTCGATGCCGATCTCAGGCGCATCTATGGGCGCGGCGATTTCGAGCACGTCAATTACGAGGTCATCAACGACGGTGGCAAGCGAATCCTGGAAATCAACGCCACGGAAAAATCCTGGGGGCCGGACTACCTGCGATTTGGCTTGAGCCTTTCCACCGACTTCAGCGCCGACAGCGTGTTCAATCTCTACGCTTCGCATCGCAAGACCTGGGTCAATTCGCTGGGCGCGGAATGGCGCAACGATCTCGTGGTGGGCCGCATCATGCGTGCATCCACCGAGTTTTATCAGCCACTGGACGTGGGACAGCGGTTCTTCGTCGTGCCCAGGCTGGAAGTCGGCCAGCGCTATCTGGACGTGTTCTCCGTTGATACCCGCGTCGCGCGATTGGCCGCACGCACCACCAAGGCCGCCGTCGATCTCGGCGGCCAGTGGACCAAATTCAGCGAGCTGAGGCTTGGGCTGGAGCGCGGCTTCACCGATTTCCGCCTCGACACCGGACCGGTGGAACTGGCGCCGGGACGCGATCGCTTCCAGCTCGGCGCCATCACCGGACGTCTCTACTTCGATCAGCTCGACAGCCCCACTTTTTCCCGTACGGGGCTGGCGGGCTCGGTGAACGTGTTCGCCTCGCGCGCGCGGCTGGGCGCCAGCAGCCAATACACGCGCTGGGATGGCGACATCTCCAGCGCCACGTCGTATGGCCGCCACGCATTGCAATTCGCCGCCAAGGCCGGCGGCAAGTTGGGCGACAGCGAGTTGCCGAATTACGATCTGTTCCAGTGGGGCGGTTTCCTGCGCCAGTCCGGCTACCGCACCGATCAGCTGCTGGGCAAGGAATTCAAATACGGCCGCGCGGTCTATACCTACAAATTGCTGGAGCAGAAATTCCTTGAGGGCGCCTACCTTGGTATCGCGGCCGAATACACGCGCTTCAATCACTTCCTGAACCTGAACCAGAGCGACCGTCTCAAGTCCGGTGCACTATTCCTTGGCTTCGACAGCCCGCTGGGGCCGATGTTTGTGGCTTACGGGCGCGCGGCGGATGGGAATCAGGCGGGGTATTTTTTTCTCGGGCGGCCGTGAAGGTTGATGGATAGAGTTGTCGCTAGTAAATGAAAACCCAGCATTGGCGCGGGTTTCCGGGTGTTTTTGG
>JAEUNB010000078.1 GCA_016790625.1 Betaproteobacteria bacterium
TATTTTTTCCGCCTGAGGGGACCAGCGACGTACGCGGAAGGAAGGATCCCATTCGATCACCGCCAGCGGCGTATTTTCGAAATGCGAAGACAGCAGCCAGTTGGCGCGCCGCAAATCCAGTTCCGCCCGCTTCAATTCGTCGATGTCGGTCGCCGCCGAGTAGAGCCCGATGATATTGCCGCTGGAATCGTATCGAGGCGTATAGCGAACAATCATCCAGCGTTTGGTCGCCGGATCGGTGCCAATCAACCGCTCAGCGGTAACGGTCTCACCGGCCAAAGCGCGCTGCCAGAATGGCATGACCTCATGATAGCGATCATCGCCAAATACCTCACGCAGGTTCTTGCCGAGCAGTTCTTCACGCGTCTTGCCGACGATTTGCTCCAGCCGCTTGTTGACCATGCGATAGCGGAAATCGCGGTCCAGATAAATCATCGGGTACGGCAGGCTGTCCATCGCGTGTCGCAGCTCGGATTCGCTGGCCTCAAGGACTTCCTGTGCAACCTTGATGTCGTGTATGTCCATGCCAACCACATACAGCCCCTGAACCGCACCGGTATGGTCGATGTCCGGCACGGTGCGGATGCGAAACCAGCGCTTCTCCCCACTTGCGGTCAGCACCTGCCGTTCGTAGGTAACCGTCTCTCCTGCGAGCGCCTTGGCAACGTAGGGGTCGGCCAGCCGCGCGGCTTCAGTTCCCAGCACCTCCTCGCTGGTACGCCCGATCACCTCGTGGCGCAGTTTGCCTCGCTGGCGCAGGAAGGTATTGTTGACGAATTTGTAGCGCCGCTGGGGATCGATATAAGCGATGGATTCGGGGATGTTGTCGGTGAACAACCGCAACTGGCGCTCCTGCTGCTGCAGGTTTTCGCGCATCAGCACGTCGTTGTGAATGTCGGTGAGCACGGTATAGATGCCGGCAACGCTGCCATCGGGGCGCTTGTCCGGTACCAGATGACCACGTACCCAGCGCATGCCGCGCTCGGGGAACGTGCCCAGACGCTCATAAGTTGCCTGTTCGCCTGCCATTGCCTTGTCCAGGTGCGGGCGGACCGTCGCCACGACTTCGGCACCGAAGGCCTCGACCAGCGATTTCCCCAGCACATCGCGCTCGGCGATACCCATCCACTCTTCGCCGGTGCGGTTATAGAAGGCAATTTGCTCGTCGGCAGTGATGTAGCTGATCGGCAAGCCGATGTTGTCGGTGATCAGCCTCAACTGGCGCTCGCGTTCGAACTTCTCAGCGCGCAGCTGATAGTCCTGCTCGATATCCGTGATCACCACGTAGATCGCCTCAACCTGACCCGATTCGTCGCGGTAGGGGTTGATCGTGACGCGGATATGGCAGGGCGGGCGAGCGGCGAACCGCGCCAGCCTTTCATAGGTTACGGTCTCGCCCGCCAGGGCACGGGCCGCATGATGCTCGATCTTGGCGAATTCCTCGGCACCAATCACCTCTGCCCAGGTGCGGCCGACGATATCCGCTTCGCTGCGGCCGAACCACTCGCATGCGTCGCGGTTCGCATAGAGGTAGCGGAGATTGCGGTCGCTCTTTGACAGCGGCATGCCGATGTTGTCAGCCACCGAGCGTAAATCGCGCTGGCTGGCGATCAGGCTTTGCCGCAGCTGGTAGTCTTCCTCGATGTCCAGTGCCAGGATATTGATGCCAACAATTCGCCCATCGTCCAGGCGGTCAGGGAAAAATGACACGCGAATATGACGCTGCCCGCCTCGTCTGGCGTGAGATACCGTTTCAACAGTGCAGGATTCTCCTTGCAGCGCGCGACCCAGTGACGGGAGGTAGAACTGGTAGGTGCTGTGATCGAACACTTGCGACGCGTGTTTGCCCAGGATTTCCGATTCCTGCTTGCCCACCCATTGCTGGAAAGGCCGGTTGGTAAAGCGCACAAAGTGCCCTTCATCCAGGTAGAGAATCGGCCGGCCGGTGTTGTCGGTCAGGTTCTGCAGCAGGCGCTGGTGCTCAACCTGTCGCGAATCACTGCCTCCGGAAACGGGCTTTGTTGCCGGAATGCCGTCGGAAGATTCATCGGCAAAGGGAAGCGATTGCGACATGACGTAGCGTTAAAGCCGGGTAGTAGGAGTGCAGGGGGCGCCGGTTACGGGCAAAGCTTGGCAAAGTTTGGAAACAGTGTAGCGCAAAGCATCAAAATGGCCCTTTTCTCGGGAGTTTCGAGCGTTTTTCGCTATTGTCCAATCGCGTTTTGATGCGCGGAGTCTTTGACGATGGCGATTTTTCGGCTATAATGCGCAGCAATGCGGGAATAGCTCAGTTGGTAGAGCGCAACCTTGCCAAGGTTGAGGTCGAGAGTTCGAGACTCTTTTCCCGCTCCAAACACATCGGGGAAGGTGAAAACCTTCCCCGAATCATTTAAGCCGTACAATTCGTCCTGATTGTCCGGTGCCACGGCGGGTTAGCAAAGTGGCTATGCAGCGGATTGCAAATCCGTCTACGTCGGTTCGATTCCGGCACCCGCCTCCAAAAAACACCCCTACATTGCCTGTTCGACGTGCGAGCCGCCCGTCGGGACGCCGCTATAATTCCTTCGCCGCCTGAGTGGTGAAATAGGTAGACACAACGGACTTAAAATCCGTCGGCGGGTCAAACTGCCGTACCGGTTCGATTCCGGTCTCAGGCACCAATAAAAAGCCCCCGAATGGGGGTTTTTTATTGGTGCCTGAGACCGATCTGAGGTCGGTACTCCGGTTCGACTAAACGATTGCCAGTGGCAATCGTTTGGACGCATGTCGCATTCAGCGACTTGCGGTCGCAAGCCGCACTGCGGCGTGTGATGAGGAAATCGCATAGGCGATTTCCTCACATTCCGGTTCCGCGTACTACATGAGATACCGGGGTACTCCGCCTCAGTCGATCTTCGCCCCCGACTTCTTCGCCACCTCCGCCCATTTGGCGATATCCGCCTTCAACATTGCCGCCGCTTCCTCGGGCGTATTGGCCACAACCTCGGCACCTTGTTGTGCGAACCTTTCCTGCAGCGCCATCGCCGACAACAC
>JAEUNB010000091.1 GCA_016790625.1 Betaproteobacteria bacterium
GCGCATGCGCCGCGCCGCACGAATCCGAGTCGCATGCAGGCGACGAGGTGGAAGAGCGTCGCCCCCGCTGTCAGTCTCTTGGAATGTTTTTCTGCCGTATTTTGGGGATGTAGCTCAGCTGGGAGAGCGTCGCGTTCGCAATGCGAAGGTCGAGAGTTCGATCCTCTTCATCTCCACCACAAAATAAAACGGGGCCTCGCGCCCCGTTTTATT
Organism: Betaproteobacteria bacterium; assembly: GCA_016790625.1. Lineage (GTDB taxonomy): Bacteria > Pseudomonadota > Gammaproteobacteria > Burkholderiales > Usitatibacteraceae > UKL13-2. The sequence goes on from JAEUNB010000091.1 coordinate 214, forward strand.
TTGTGGTGATGCTGAAGAGCTGCGAGAACTCTCCCGAGTTCGACTAAGCGATGTCCTGTGGACATCGCCTGGACATCAATCGCACCAAGCGATTGATGGTTCCGAGGCGCATGCGCCCCGGAATTTGGTTGTCGCGATGGCTTCGCGGCAACCAAACAACCTCTTCATCGGCGCTTGGCGGATGACTTGGAGTTTCCCGCTATAATCCCGTTGCCGATTTTCCATGGGAGAGCGTCCCGCAGCATGGGGCCGCCGAAGGCGCATACGCCCGTAATCGCTCAGGCAAAAGAACCAGGAAAAGTTTTCGGCACTCTGGAGAGACTTGTAGCCCGCATCATGGGCGACAGGCGCCGAAGGGGCACGCGACCAACCGGTTGCTCAACTCTCAGGCAAAAGGACAGAGGGGCTGGCACTCATGGAGTGCTGTAGAGTCTGCACGGTATTTGCATACGCTGCCCTTCTTCAATTTTGCGAGAGCCTTCATGTCCCTGCAACGCACCCCCTTGTTTGAAACGCACGCCGCCAGCGGCGCCAAGCTGGTCGATTTCGGTGGCTGGGAAATGCCGCTGCATTACGGTTCGCAACTGAACGAACATCACGCTGTGCGCAAGGACGCGGGGATGTTCGATGTCTCGCACATGTGCGCAGTGGACGTCGGCGGCGAGCGGCCGAAATCCTATTTGCGCCGCCTGATCGCCAACAATGTTGACAAGCTGAACGCGCCGGGCAAGGCGCTGTATTCGGCGATGCTCAATTCTTCCGGCGGCGTGATTGACGACCTGATCGTCTACTGGCGCGGCGGAGACAATTTCCGCGTGGTGGTGAATGCGTCGACCTCGGTCAAAGACCTGGCGCACATGAAGCGTGTGGCCGATGCGTACGATGTGGATCTCACACCTCGCCGCGAACTGGCGATGATTGCGGTGCAAGGCCCGAATGCGCGCGAAAAAGTTTTTTCCGTGCGGCCCGATTGGCGCGCCGCCGGCGAATCGCTGGGCGTGTTCTTTGCGGCCGAGATCGGCGATGTGTTTCTGGCGCGCACTGGCTACACCGGTGAAGATGGTTTCGAGATCACGCTGCCCGCAGAACAGGCCCCGCGTTTGTGGGCTGACCTGAAGGCTGCAGGTGTGGCTGAGTGCGGACTGGGTGCACGCGACACCTTGCGTCTCGAAGCCGGGATGAATCTTTACGGCAACGAAATGGACGAGACCGTCAGCCCGCTGGATGCCGGTATGGGCTGGACGGTGGACATGAAGACCGAGCGTGAATTTATTGGCCGCACCTCGCTGGAAAACAACGGCCAGAACAAGGCTTTTGTTGGCCTGAAGCTGCTGGACAAGGGGGTGATGCGCGGCCATATGAAAGTAGTCACCGCTCACGGTGACGGTGAAACCACCAGCGGCACGTTCTCGCCCACGCTGGGCTTCTCGGTTGCGCTCGCCCGCGTGCCGCTCGAAGTCAAGGCCGGCGATACGGTGCAGGTCATCATTCGCGACAAGCCGGTCGATGCGCTGGTCACCAAGCCCTCGTTTGTCCGCAACGGCAAGGCGCTGATCTGATTTTCATTTTGTACTTACACATAAAAAACTGACTGTCACAACTTTTACCCGGAGCCTTTACATGAACATCCCCGCCGACCTGAAATACACCTCCAGCCACGAATGGATTCGCACCGAAGCCGATGGCACGCTGACCATCGGCATTACCGACACCGCACAGGAAATGCTCGGTGACCTGGTATTCGTCGGCGATGCAAAAGTGGGTGAGACGCTGAAGCAGGGCGATACCGCCTGCGTGGTGGAGAGCGTGAAGGCCGCCAGCGATGTGTACATGCCGGTCGATGGCGAAATCACCGCGTTCAATGAAGAGCTCGACGCCGCACCGGAAAAAATCAATGGGGACGCGTTCGGTTCCTGGCTGTTCAAGGTCAAGCCCGCTGCCGGTGCCAGCACGGCAGGATTGCTCGATGCCGCCGGCTATCAGGCCGTGGTCAGCGCAGGCTAAGACGGGACCAGACATGACGGCAACAACACTCAAGGAACTCGAGCACCACGACGAGTTCATCGCCCGCCACATTGGACCAGACGACGGCGACATCGCCGTGATGCTGAAGACAATCGGCGCGACCTCTCTCGACGACATGATCGGCAAGATTGCGCCGGCCGCGATCCTGCAGAAAAATCCGCTCGGTTTGCCAGCGGCGATGTCCGAACGCGAAGCATTGAATGAAATGCGCCGCATCGCCAGCCGCAACAAGGTTTTGAAGAGCTATATCGGCCAGGGCTATTACGGCACACAGACACCCGGCGTGATCCTGCGCAACATCCTCGAGAACCCGGCCTGGTACACCGCCTACACACCGTATCAGCCGGAAATCTCGCAGGGCCGTCTGGAAGCGCTGCTCAATTTCCAGACCATGGTGTGCGATCTCACCGGCATGGAAATCGCCAATTCATCATTGCTCGACGAAGCCACTGCGGCGGCGGAAGCGATGACACTGGCCAAGCGCAGCGCGAAATCGAAGAGCAATACGCTGATTGTTGCCGGTGACATGCACCCGCAGACGATTGCCTTGCTGAAGACCCGCGCCGAACCACTGGGTATCGAGATCAAGGTCGGCGTGGCGCCGGTGTTGATGAACGAGACCGACTACTTTGCCGTGATCGCGCAGTACCCCTCGACCGTCGGCTTGATTCACGACATGAAGGCGTTTGTCGATCAGGCGCACGCCAAGGGTGCGCTGTTCGTGGTCGCCGCCGATCTGCTGGCGCTGACGCTGCTGGCGGCACCGGGCGAGTGGGGCGCAGATATTGTGGTTGGCAGCGCGCAACGCTTCGGTGTGCCCATGGGCTTCGGTGGCCCACATGCCGCGTTCATGGCCTGCAAGGAC
>JAEUNB010000105.1 GCA_016790625.1 Betaproteobacteria bacterium
AAGATCATTCGCCCGAGCGCTAACTACATGGGACCGGATGATTTGAAGTTTGTACCGATCAAGGACCGCAAGTAGTTTTTGTCGTCCCCGCGCAGGCGGGAACCCAGTGTCCTTCGCCGAATGGCGACACTGGATTCCCGCATTCGCGGGAATGACGGTAGTTTGATACGCACTGCTCGGACATTCCGCAAATGAACAATCGATTCCGCAAACCCCTCCCCGGCACCACTCTCGATTACTTCGACGCGCGCGAAGCCGTCAACGAACTGCAATCCGGCGCTTGGGACAAGCTGCCCTACACCGCCCGCGTTCACGCCGAGAATATCGTCCGCAAGGCCGATCCGGCCATCATCAACGAATGCCTGACGCAGATCATCGAGGTCAAGCGTGAGCGGGACTTTCCGTGGTTCCCGGCACGGGTGGTGTGTCACGACATCCTCGGCCAGACCGCACTGGTCGACCTCGCCGGTCTGCGCGATGCGATTGCCGATCAGGGTGGCGATCCGGCCAAGGTAAATCCGGTGGTGCCGGTACAGTTGATCGTCGATCACTCGCTGGCGGTGGAATGCGGCGGTTACGATCCGCAAGCGTTCGAGAAGAACCGAGCGATTGAAGATCGCCGCAATGAAGACCGTTTCCATTTCATCGACTGGACCAAGGCCGCATTTGACAATGTCGATGTGATCCCTGCCGGCAACGGCATCATGCACCAGATCAATCTGGAGAAGATGTCGCCGGTGATTCATGCGCAGGATGGTGTGGCGTTCCCCGACACCTGCGTGGGTACCGACAGCCACACACCACACGTGGATGCGCTGGGCGTGATCGCCATCGGCGTTGGTGGACTGGAAGCCGAGAACGTCATGCTGGGCCGTGCGTCATGGATGCGGCTGCCGGAAATCGTTGGTGTCGAACTTACCGGCAAGCGCCAACCCGGTATCACCGCCACGGATATCGTGCTGGCGTTGACCGAATTTCTTCGCAAATCGAAAGTCGTCGGCAGCTATCTCGAATTTCGCGGCGAAGGCGCCACATCACTTACGCTGGGCGACCGTGCAACCATCTCCAACATGGCACCTGAGTACGGTGCCACGGCGGCGATGTTCTATATCGATCAACAGACACTGGACTACCTGAAGCTCACTGGCCGCAGCGCCGAACAGGTCAATCTGGTCGAGACCTACGCGAAAGAAGCCGGACTGTGGGCAGACGCGCTGAAGAATGCCGTTTACGAACGCACGCTGACGTTTGATCTCTCGAGTGTGGTGCGCACCATGGCTGGGCCGTCAAACCCGCATGCTCGCGTATCGACTACTGACCTTGTTGCGAAGGGTATCGCGAGATCCACCCCTCTCCCTAACCCTCTCCCGCCTGCGGGAGAGGGGACCATGCCGGATGGCGCGGTAATTATTGCTGCGATCACCAGCTGCACCAACACCTCAAACCCGCGCAACGTCATCGCCGCCGCCCTGCTGGCACGCAATGCCAATCGGCTTGGCCTTACGCGCAAGCCCTGGGTAAAGAGTTCACTCGCGCCTGGCTCGAAAACAGTCGCGCTGTATCTCGAAGAAGCCGGCCTCAAAACCGAGCTGGAAAAGCTGGGCTTCGGCATCGTCGCCTTCGCCTGTACCACCTGCAATGGCATGTCCGGCGCGCTGGATCCAGTGATCCAGAAAGAAATAATCGACCGCGATCTCTATGCCACTGCCGTGCTATCCGGCAATCGCAATTTCGATGGCCGCATTCACCCGTACGCGAAGCAGGCTTTCCTAGCCTCACCGCCGCTGGTTGTCGCCTATGCACTCGCGGGCACAATCCGGTTTGATATCGAGCGCGATTCGTTCGGCAACGATGCGAATGGAAAACCAATCTTGCTGAAAGACCTGTGGCCCAGCGACGAAGAAATCGACGCGATCGTCGCCAAGAGCGTGAAGCCCGAACAGTTTCACAAGGTCTATATCCCCATGTTTGACGAGCGTGCCACCGGTGGAGCGAAAGCCAAGCCGCTCTACGACTGGCGCGCGCAAAGCACCTATATCCGCCGCCCGCCCTACTGGGAAGGCGCGCTGGCAGGCGAGCGCACGCTGAAAGGCATGCGCCCCCTCGCTGTGCTGGGTGACAACATCACCACCGATCACCTCTCGCCCTCCAACGCCATCATGGCCAACAGCGCGGCCGGCGAATACCTCGCCAAAATGGGCTTGCCGGAAGAAGACTTCAATTCATACGCCACGCATCGTGGCGATCACCTCACCGCACTGCGTGCCACTTTCGCCAACCCGACACTCATGAACGAGATGGTGACGGTGGATGGCGCGGTCAAGAAAGGGTCGCTGGCGCGTATCGAGCCGGAAGGCCAGGTCACGCGCATGTGGGAAGCAATTGAAACCTACATGGATCGTCAGCAGCCACTGATCATCATCGCCGGTGCCGACTACGGCCAGGGCAGCTCACGCGACTGGGCCGCCAAGGGCGTGCGCCTTGCAGGCGTGGAAGTTATCGTTGCCGAAGGCTTCGAACGCATCCACCGTACCAATCTGATCGGCATGGGCGTGCTGCCGCTGGAATTCAAGGCCGGCGCCAATCGCAAGACGCTGGGTATTGATGGCACGGAAACGTTCGACGTGATCGGCGAACGCACGCCGCGCGCGACGCTAACGCTGGTGATCAATCGCAAGAATGGCGAGCGCGTTGAAGTGGCCGTGACTTGCCGTCTGGACACAGCGGAAGAGATTTCTGTTTACGACGCCGGCGGCGTGTTGCAGCGATTTGCCAATGATTTTCTGGAATCGAACAAAGCGGCCTGATCGGGCCAATGATTTAACACCATCCCCTCCCCAACCCTCCCCTTGAAGGGGAGGGAGTTTTTTCCTCCACTTCAAGAGCTGGGCATCTTTCTCCTCCCCCTTCAAGGGGGAGGCCGGGAGGGGGATGGGGTCAACTAAATCCATGAAACACCAAACCAATCCCGAAATCCTCACACAACACCGTCCGCGCAGCCTGCGCAACAATGCGACCGACGCTGAGAGAGCCATCTGGCAGCATTTGCGCGGCCGTCAAATGGGCGGGGCAAGATTCCGGCGGCAACATGCACTGGGCAATTATGTTGTCGATTTCGCTTCGTTCGACGCGATGTTGATTGTTGAATTGGATGGTGGACAGCATGCAGCGCAGATCGAATACGATGCGCTACGCGATGCGTATCTGGCGTCGGCCGGATTCAAGGTTTTGCGGTTCTGGAACAACGATGTGATGCAGAATCCTGAAGGTGTATTGGAAACCATTCGATTGGAAGTTACATCGAGAACTTTAACCCCATCCCCACCCTAACCCTCCCCTTGAAGGGGAGGGAATTGAACTCCTCCCCCTTCAAGGGGGAGGCCGGGAGGGGGATGGGATCCGAACAAAGGTAACAAACATGAGAACGGCTCATCCACCCCAAATTAAAATACCCGCCACCTATATGCGTGGCGGCACGTCCAAGGGCGTGTTCTTCAAGCTCACCGACCTGCCCGCCCGCGCACAAGTGCCGGGTGAAGCGCGCGACAAATTGCTGCTGCGCGTGATCGGCAGCGCGGATCCCTACGGCAAGCAGATCGACGGCATGGGCGCTGCAACGTCCTCGACCAGCAAGACCGTCATCCTGTCGAAGAGCACCCGACCCGATCACGATGTCGACTACCTGTTCGGCCAGGTGGCGATCGACAAGAACTTTGTCGACTGGAGCGGTAACTGTGGAAACCTTTCGGCGGCCGTTGGTCCCTTCGCCATCAGCAACGGCCTGGTGGATAAAGGCCGCATCCCGCAGAACGGCGTCGCGATCGTGCGCATCTGGCAGGCGAACATTCAGAAAACCATCATCTCGCATGTGCCGATCACCAACGGCGAAGTGCAGGAGACCGGCGACTTCGAGCTAGACGGCGTGACCTTCCCTGCCGCTGAAGTGCAGCTCGAATTCATGGACCCGGCCGCCGAAGAGCCTGGCGCCGAAGGTGCGATGTTTCCCACCGGCAATCTGGTGGATGACCTTTATGTCCCGGGCATCGGGACCTTGAAGGCCACGATGATCAACGCCGGTATCCCGACCATTTTCGTCAACGCCGAAGACATCGGTTACACCGGAACCGAATTGCAGGACGCGATCAACAGCGATCCCGTTGCATTGGCAAAGTTCGAAGCACTACGCACCGCAGGCGCGCTAAAAATGGGGCTGATCAAAACACCTGAAGAAGCGCAGAAGCGCCAGCACACGCCAAAGATTGCCTACGTTGCCAAGCCGGTCGACTACATCTCCTCCAGCGGCAAAGCGGTTGCTGCAAAAGACGTGGATCTGCTGGTGCGCGCGATGTCGATGGGCAAGCTGCATCACGCCATGATGGGCACCGCCGCGGTTGCCATCGGAGCCGCTGCCGCAATTCCCGGCACGCTGGTCAATCAGGCGGCTGGTGGTGGCGAACGAAGTGCCGTTCGCTTCGGCCACCCTTCCGGCACCTTGCGCGTCGGCGCGGAAGCGGCACAGAAAGACGGCGAATGGGTCGTCACCAAAGCCATCATGAGCCGCAGCGCGCGCGTGCTGATGGAAGGCTGGGTGCGCGTGCCCGGAGATGCATTCTGAAATAAAACCGCGTCTAATATGCCGTTTCACGTCCGCGCGGAGGTTGCCTTGAAGAAACTGCCCTTGTTTGTCGCATCGCTGCTCGTCCCCGGCTTTTTCCATCAAGCCGGCGCGCAGGAAATGCAGCCCGGCCTGTACACCTCGACCGTCACCATGGAAATGACCGACGGCAAAAAGCAGGTCACCGACGATCAGGACTGCATCACGCCCAAAGACATCGCCGACGGCCTCACCCGCATCGGCATCGAAGCCGACACCGACTGCAAGATCCAGAACTTTGCCAAAGACAATGGCAGGATCACTTATCGCCTGGCTTGCGAAGATGGCAGCAAGAAATTGCTGTCTGACGTGGTTGGCACCTATACCACCAACTCCTACGAATTCACCATCAAGCCAGCCTCCTCCGGCGTGATTTTCAAGTTGATGAGCGTCAAAGGCAAAAGGCTCGGCGTCTGCAAATAATCGCCAATTATTTGAATTATTTAAGCTTTATTTTAGTGAGAGCACATTTCTCACCATCAATAAGTATGTATTTTTAAAGCATACTTATTGATTCGTACCGAAAAAAGCGGTACAATCAAGTTCTTGTAACCTCCGACTTGCGAGGAAGCCCCATGGATGCCACCGTTGCCGAGCGCGGACAGATCACCCTCCCCAAGGAAGCGCGTGATGCGCTGGGCCTGACCAAAGGCACCAAGCTGATTGTGGAAATCGAACGTGGCCGGATTGTGCTGCGCAAGGACATCGAAGGCGCGATGCAGCGTCTTCGCGGGATCGCCAAGCTGCCGCCGGGCGTGAACAATACCGATGAAGCCATGCGCGAGCTGCGTGGCCGCGCCCCCGGCGATCCACCTGATCTGTGACCATGATTGCTGTCGATTCTTCCGTGCTGATTGATGTCAGCACCAATGATCCCCAATACGCCGAACCGTCCTACGAGGCGCTGCGCGATGCCATCTCGCGCGATGACGTCGTGTTCTGCGATGCCGTGGTTGCCGAAGTCTGCGCAACGGTCGATGAAGTTGAAGCCACGCTGGAAGCGATTTCGGCACTCGGCATTCGTTACCTGCCGATCGCCGAACAGGCCGCGATCCGCGCCGGCATCATGCAGCGCCGCTATCGCGATCGTGGCGGCAAGCGTGAACGCGTCATCTCGGATTTCCTGGTCGGATCGCATGCCCTGATGCAATGCGGCACACTGCTCACCCGCGATGCCGGTTTCTTCCGTGATTATTTCAAAGGTCTTAAAATCATCAATCCCGCCGCTTGAGTCACCCACGGCAAAAAATTACAAGCACTCCGCAAAACATCATTTTGACTAGCACCAACCAGCCACGACTTTCTTTCGAAGGATAGCCATGCCACACAATACCCATAACACTCTGCAAAACTTCTCGCTGTCCTCCGGCAAGTCCGGCCAGTATTACTCGCTGCCGGAACTGGCCAAGACCTATCCCAACGTCAACAAGCTGCCGGTGTCGATCCGCATCGTGCTGGAAGCCGTGCTGCGCAATGTCGATGGCAAGAAGGTGACCGAAGAGCACGTGAAGCAGTTGGCCAACTGGGGTGCGAATGACAAGCGCGAGAACGAGATTCCGTTCATCGTCGCGCGCGTGGTGTTGCAGGATTTCACCGGCATTCCGCTGCTGGCCGATCTCGCCGCGATGCGTGGCGTGGTCAACAAGATGGGCAAGAACCCGAAAGTGATCGAGCCGCTGGTGCCGGTTGATCTGGTCGTCGATCACTCGGTGATGATCGATCATTTCGGCGGCAAGGACTCGCTGGACCTCAACATGAAGCTCGAATTCCAGCGCAATGAAGAGCGCTACCAGTTCATGAAGTGGGGGATGCAGGCATTCGACACGTTCAAGGTCGTGCCTCCGGGCATCGGCATCGTGCATCAGGTCAATCTGGAATATCTGGCGCGCGGCGTGCACAACAAGGGTGGCGTGTATTACCCGGATTCGCTGGTCGGCACCGATTCGCACACCACGATGATCAACGGCATCGGCGTGGTCGGCTGGGGCGTGGGCGGTATTGAAGCCGAAGCCGGCATGCTGGGCCAGCCAGTTTATTTCCTCACGCCCGATGTGGTCGGCGTAAACCTCACCGGCAAGCTGCGCGAAGGCGTGACTGCCACCGACCTGGTGCTGCGCATCACCGAAATGCTGCGCAAAGCCAAGGTGGTCGGCAAGTTCGTCGAATTCTTCGGTGAAGGCACCGCTTCGCTCGCCCTGCCCGATCGCGCCACCATCGCCAACATGGCGCCGGAATACGGCGCCACCATGGGCTTCTTCCCGGTTGACGACACCACAGTTGCCTACATGAAGGGCACCGGCCGCACGGCGGAAGAAGTCGATGCGTTCGCTTCGTACTTCAAGGCACAGGGCATGTACGGCGTTTCCAAAGCCGGCGAACTCAATTACTCCGAGACCCTGTCGCTGGATCTCGACAGCATCAAGCCCTCGCTGGCCGGTCCGAAGCGTCCGCAGGATCGCATCGAAATGCCTGCGCTGGGCTCCAGCTTCAGCTCGCTCTATTCCAAGCCGGTAGCGGAAAACGGCTTCGGTCAGCCTGCCGATAAACTCGCCGTGCGCCACACCACCAGCGCCGGCACCGACATCGGCAACGGCGACGTGCTGATTGCCGCCATCACCAGCTGCACTAACACGTCCAACCCCGGTGTGCTGCTGGCGGCCGGCATCCTCGCCAAGAAGGCGGTTGAGAAAGGCCTCACCGTCAAGCCGCATATCAAGACGTCGCTGGCGCCGGGAAGCCGTGTCGTCACCGACTACCTGACCAAGGCTGGCCTGCTGCCCTATCTGGAAAAACTGGGCTTCAGCGTCGCCGCCTACGGCTGCACCACCTGCATCGGCAACGCGGGCGATCTCACACCCGATGTCAACGAGACCATCACCAGCAAAGATCTGATCTGCGCCGCCGTTCTCTCCGGCAACCGCAATTTCGAAGCGCGCATCCACCCCAACCTGAAGGCCAACTTTCTCGCCTCGCCGCCGCTGGTGGTGGCTTACGCCATCGCCGGCACGGTGATCAAGAATCTGGAAACCGAACCGGTTGGCATCGGCTCCGCCGGCCCGGTGTTCCTGAAAGATATCTGGCCATCGAGTGCGGAAGTTGCTGCGGTGATGAATTTCGCCATGGACCCGGCCACGTTCCAGCGCCTGTACTCGAACCTCGGTGCAGATAACCCGCTGTGGCAGAACATCAAGGGCGTGACTGGTCAGGTGTACGACTGGCCAAAGTCGACCTACATCGCCGAGCCGCCGTTCTTCGGCGGCAACTTCGGCATGAGCGCCGGCACTGCAAAGGATGTGAAGGGCGCGCGCGCACTGGGCCTGTTCGGCGACTCCGTCACCACCGACCACATCTCACCGGCCGGTTCGTTCAAGGAAACCACGCCCGCCGGTAAGTACCTGATCGGCGAGAACGTGCTGAAGGCCGACTTCAACAGCTACGGCGCACGCCGCGGCAATCATGAAGTGATGATGCGCGGCACCTTCGCCAACGTGCGCATCAAGAACCTGATGCTGCCGGCGAAAGCGGATGGCACGCGCGTCGAAGGTGGACTCACGCTGCTGCAACCGTCCGGTGAGCAGCTGCCGATTTACGACGCAGCCATGAAGTACATCGCCGCCGGCACGCCGACGGTGATTTTCGGGGGCGAAGAATACGGCACCGGCTCCTCGCGCGACTGGGCGGCGAAGGGCACGCAGCTATTGGGCGTGAAAGCCGTTATCGCCAAGAGCTTCGAGCGCATCCACCGTTCCAACCTGATCGGCATGGGCGTGCTGGCCTGCCAGTTCAAGAACGGGGAATCAGCCGAATCCCTGGGCATCACCGGCAACGAAACCTTCGACATCACCGGCCTGGAAGGCGGCATCAAACCTCAGATGGACGTGACACTTACCATCACCAAGGCCGACGGCAGCAAGAAATCCACGCAAGTGCTGCTGCGCATCGATACGCCGATTGAAGTCGACTATTACCTGCATGGGGGCATCCTGCCGTACGTCTTGCGCGAGCTGATTTCCAAAGCCGCGTAATTTTAGAAGGCAATCCACAACAAGGCCGGGTAACACCGGCCTTGTCGTTTCTGGAGTCCGTGCAGGAACTATCCTTCATCACACGACTCTGTGAGCAGTCCCGTTTAACATTGCCGCCATGCGTTTACTTCTGACTCCCTTGGCCACCCTGCTGGCCGCCCTCGTCCCCTGCATCGCCTCTGCACAGGCAAACACGGCCGCGCCCGAAGTGATGGAGAAGCTGGTGATCAGCGGCGAGCAACCCGGGCCCGGCATGTGGAACGTTTCCAAAGGCGGCAATGTCATGTGGATCGTCGGCACGCTATCGCCATTGCCGCAGAAAATGACCTGGCGCGCAAAGAATATCGAGGCAGTGATCGCGCAATCGAAGGAAGTGCTTTCGCAGCCCGGCGCTTCCGTCACCGCCAGCAAACTCGGCTACTTCACCACACTGCTGTTGTTGCCGGCGGCGATCGAAACCAAGAAGAATCCCGACGGCGCGACATTGAAGGATGTGCTGCCGCCGGACATTTACGCCCGCTGGCTGATCTCGCGCGACAAATACATCGACGGCTACAACACCGAAGACAACGATATCGAGCGCTGGCGGCCGATGTTTGCCGCCGCCGAGCTTTACTCCAGCGGCCTGAAACGCGCCGGCTTGAGCTCGTCGAATGTGGTCTGGCCGGTGATACGCGATGCGGCAAAAAGGCACGGCGTCAAAATCACCGAGGTCAATTTCGAGCCGACGCTTAACGAGCCGCGCGCCGCCGTGCGCGAGCTGAACAAAACCCGCCTCGCCGACGTCGATTGCCTGGTGAAGACGATGGAGAAAATCGAGACCGACATTGGCAATATGCGCAAGCGCGCCAATGCGTGGGCGGTTGGCGATATCGATGTGCTCCGCAATACGCCGGCAGACGACCAGCGCGCCGCCTGCGAGGCGGTGTTTCGCAATGCATCGTTCATGAAAAAACTCGGGCAGCAGGACCTGCTGTCGCAGATTGAAAATACCTGGATGGACGCGGCGGAAAAGGCGCTCTCCACCAACACCGTCACCGTTGCCGTACTGCCGATCGCGCGGCTGGTGGCGGCGGATGGATCTATCGCGAGATTGAAAGCGAAGGGCTATGCGGTGAGGGAGCCGGATGCGGAGGAGTAGTCCACACGCCCTCTCACCCTTCCCACTCTGCACCGCCCCCGCCGGCTGCCGCTTCGCTTTTGACCTTCCCCGGCGTAGGCCGGGGCCCAATTTGCTTTTTTCGATGGGCCAAGAAACTTAGGCCCCGGCCTACGCCGGGGAAGGTCAAAAGCAAAATCGTGCCTTAGTTGACGATGCCCCGATGCGCCGACCGCATAAAAGCATATAGTTCACCCATTCCTTTCGCACCATCCAACGTGAACTCCCCCACCCCATCCACCGCCCCCCGCTCCACCTTCGTCTCCGGCCTCGCCTGGTCATTCATCGGGTTGGGCGTGCTGGGCGGAATGATCTACCTGCTGCAGTTGGTGGTGATGATGTTCCTGTACTCCAGCGCCGACTACCAACTGGTCGCGCGCGAGCTGGAGAGCATGCCGTCGGTGCCATCCTTCCTCGCCTGGATCACGCGGCATATGTACCTGTGGATTTTCATGATGCTGGCGTTGTGCTGCTTCACCACCTACGTTTCATGGGCGCTGCTGCAGCGCAAAGGCTGGGCACGCGTGCTGTTTGTGGTGATGATGTGGCTGGGCACGCTGGCCCACGTCGCCGCCGCCATCGCTCCGTTCGCCATGCGCGGCACCTTGAATGCGTATCTGCAGTCTTTCCCCATCGAAGTTCGCGGCGACCTGCAGGCGATGGCCACAATGATGACCTGGGTCTCGGTGATTCTTGCAGTCGTGTTCGGCGCGCTGTTCGCGTGGTGCGCCGTGCGGCTCTCTTCACCCGCAGTCAAAGCCGAATTCGTCGCCAACTGAAAACGTCGCACCACAGTTGAAGTCCGCCGCGCGCGGCACCATCTTCAGAAATCAAACGGAATTTTTCAGGAACACATCATGCCCATCGACGTTTCCCACCTCACCGTAGTCGAGCTTGACGAACTCATCGCCCGCGCCGCCAAGCGCCGCGCCAGCCTCACGCCCGCCATCACGGACTCGCAACCACAGGGTGAAATCCAGGCCACGTTCGACCCGAAGTGGTACATCACCGGCGTCGACAAAGGCACGCTGCTGCAGATCAAAGACCCCGGCCACGGCTGGCTCAACTACATCATCGCCCCCGCCGCGCGCGCTGTGCTGCTCACGCACATGCTGCAGCACGCGCTGCTCACGCCCATGCAGCCCGCCGCCACGCAGCAGCCCGCGCCTGCGCCCACGCCGTCGAGTGGTGGTGGGACGGTGCACTGATATTACGGGCGGGATAGCCCGCTTAATCAAGTAAAACTCCAGCACTGGCGCGGGTTTACAGGCATAAATGCCTTAAACGCCGCTCCAGTGCTGGAGTTTTAATTTATGGTACTGCCAAAATAATCTCGGTTCGCCCCCGGCCTCAAGCATACCGGGGCAGGCTCTGAGCCCGTCGAAGGGCTGGATGGGCTGACCAAGCCACAACCCGAACGCAACCGCATTTCGCCACCGCCGCCCTCTCCCCCAGCCCCTCTCCCGTAAACGGGCGAGGGGAGCGATTCGCATAGCCCATACGTAGTGGAATCTCCGCCTGAACCCCTCTCCCGCCTGCGGGAGAGGGTGGCCGAAAGGCCGGGAGAGGGGAAACCTTCGCCAAACCCCAAAACCCACCAATTCAGGTAGGAAATGCATCAACCCGTTGACTCGGCCCCTTCGCCTCTTTAACCTGAACTTAACAAGAGCAACAACAGGTAAACGGCACTCTCATGAATTACTGCTCGCACACCCGCGCCGCGGCATTAGCACCAGCGCCACACCTCCTCATCCCCTCTCCCGCCCGCGGGAGAGGGTGGCCAAAGGCCGGGAGAGGGGAAGCCTCCGCATACCAACACCCTCCCCTGATCGGAACCCGAATGCACAAAGCACTGCACCGCCTCACCCTCACCACCGCTCTGCTGATCGCATCCACGCTCAACGTCGCCGCCGCCCAAAGCGCAAAGCCTCCCAGCGCCGAACAAACGCGCGCCGAGATCACCACGCTGCTGAACGACTTCCTCAAGCCCGGCAGCAACGACAAAGCCGAAACGCACGAACGCTTCTGGGCCGACGACCTCGTCTACACCTCCGCGATGGGTGTGGTGCGCAGCAAGGCGGACATCCTGAAATCCTTCAAGCCCAGCGACGCCAAACCGGCCGCAGGTAGCACAACTGCAGCGCCCGCGGCACCGACCGTGTTCTCTGCCGAAGACATCGTGGTGCGGCCCTATGGCGCGAATGGCGACGTGGCCGCGCTCACCTTCCGGCTGGTGGCAACCGAAGCCGATGGGAAGAAGACTTACTACCGCAACAGCGGGACATTCCTGTGGCGCGGCGGGAAATGGCAGGCGGTGACTTGGCAGGCGACGAAAGTTGCAGATACACAAAAAAATTGATTGCCTGACAGAAGATAGAAAAATGCATTTTCAGCAAGGTTTCGCCAAGATAGTTACACATCACGTAATCTAGCTATAAACATCATCAGTCCAGCAATTCCACTCAACTGACACAGGCGAGCAAATTCGATGTCTCAGAAACACGTTCCTGCTGAACTTGCAAAGGTAGCCCTCAGCCTAGTGCAAGGAGCCGACTTCGAAGAATTCTCCAAAGTCTTAGTTGCAAGCACCGAGGGCCATACTTTTTCGCCTTTAGGTGGGAACAAGGACGGTGGCGCCGATGGATTTAGTCGCTCTGACTACTTGAACTCGGCGGCGGCTGATAGTTTTTTTCAATTCTCCATTCAAGATGACTTTCGTTCCAAAATTCGGAGCACAGTTACTCGCCTTAAAGAATTTGGTCGTACTCCAGCACGGCTTACATATGTAACGTCTCAGATAGTTAAATATATCGACAAAGAAGAAGATGCACTTTCATCTGAACTTGGGCTAACCGTAAGAATTCGAGACCTCGGATACCTGCTCGCGCATGTAAATGAATCAACAAACACCATAGGCGCATTTCATTCCCACCTTGCTCGCTATACAGACTACCTAAAACACGTCGGGGCTGCCGCGATCGTTAGGGCGAGCACTCATGCGAGCGACCCATCGGTATATGTGTTCCTGCAACAGGAAGTAGACAACCGACTTGGCAATAGCGATTTGCTCAAGACAATCACTGATGGACTCATCCTGTGGGCGCTTTCAGAGACTGATCCCGACAAAGAATTGCTTATGACTAGGATGGAAATACTTCAACGCATTGAAGGAACCGTCCCGTGGGCCAGACATTTCATCAGGGCCGAGCTGGACCACCGCCTTCAGATACTGACCTCGAAAGGCAATGCGACTGGTCGCGAAGTTTCTTGGTATCGAAAGCAAGACAAATTTTGTTTGCCATTCAAGACCCGGCAGATCGTCCAACAAGAAAATCTGAGAGACGAATCGCTACGACTTGATGTACTTGCTGAGCTTGTTGAAATTCTTAAGTCAACCGCGAATGCCAAGGATATTGATTTACATCTGGCCGCTAATACCGCGATTCGCACAATCGAGTTCTTTTTCGAAAAAGAAGGCCTATCTTTCTCTCATTTCCTAAAGAAATCTGATTCAGAGCGTACAGAACCAAACACAATTACTGATCGTATTGATGACGCAATCAACGACACCACAATACCCCCAGATTCGCGCCAGCCGTATCGGATGGCTATTCGAGAGGCACTGACAAAAGTCTTCTACGGCAGCACAGAACGGCAACGCGAATTTCTGTTTCAGATGTCACGAACCTATGTCCTTCTGTTTACTCTCCAAGCAGAGCCAAAGATTATTGAGTATTTTCAGGGGATGACAGCGAATTTTATGCTGTATGTCGGCAGCGACATCCTAATTCGCGCCTTGTCAGAGCGTTACGTACCAGAGCCTGACCAAATGACTAGAAATATGTTGCGAATGGCATCGCACGCCGGCGTGAACTTAATACTCACAGAACCAGTGTTGGAAGAAATTTATACTCATCTTAAGGCAACAAATTTCGAGTTCATCAATCATTTTTCTGAAATTGAGCCGCATGTGAGTCGCGAAATTGCAAGGCATTCTTCCAAGATTCTGATTCGCACATACTTTTATGCGAAGGAATCGAAACAGGTTCCTGGTTGGAAGGCATTTCTCGGTCAGTTTCTCTCGTACGAAAAAATTCAGTCCGATACGGGCATCTCTGAACTTGGGACATACCTAACTACGCAGTTCGGATTGAGTTACGTATCGAAAGAAGAAATTGAAGCAACTGTGAATGTCACAAAGGTAAAGCAACTAGCGCAGACTCTAATCGAGCAAGGCGAGAAGAAGTTCAAGGAGGAGCTTGCATACAACGATGCGCTAATGATTTACGGAATATATGGGATGCGAAAAAAGCATCAAGAAGTGCTTAAGGGCAACGAATTCGGTCTGGCAAGTTGGTGGCTAACTCAGGAGACAAGAATCCAGCGATACACTGTGAACCTTGTGATTGAACAGGGAGCGAGATACATCATGCGGCCCGAATTTTTACTCAATTATTTTGCTATGTCGCCGTCGAAAGTTGATGTCTTAAATACATTTAAAGGAGTCTTTCCTACTGTGCTCGGACTGCAGATGGGCCATCGAATGCGAGATGAAGCTTATCACCAGGTTCTAGAGAAAGTTACGGAATTCCACACTCTCGAACACGGTCGCAGAACAGCAAAAATGCAGCAGCTAAGCGACAACTTGAAGGCCGACAGTAGAAGAATTTACAACAACAATTTTTCTAAGGTAGACGAATTGTTCGACCGGCCCTACTGTTGATCCTCGATGGCCTTTAGTAAGCCTTAGTCCCGTTCTCTTCAGTTCGTATGCCCGCTCTTATACCCTCACTTTGTCGTCGCGCATTCTTATCTACGTGTGCGAAAAGCATGCTCTTTGTAAGTAGTATCTCCCCCACCTCCGCCCAAACCCCCGCACCTTCCAAACCGCTCCCCCGCCGCCGCCCCCTCATCATCGACACCCTCGGCAGCATCAACAATCCCAATCTGCCGGAAGGCGCTGAGGATGGGCCGGGCAAGGGGATCGATGCGCGTGCGCTGGCTGATGCGCGCGCGGCGGGGCTGTGTGCGTTCAACCAGACGATGGGTTACTGGTCCGGCAAGGAGGAGCCTTTCGAGCTTTCGGTGCGCGATGTGGCGGCGTGGGATGCGCTGATCCGCAGCAAGCCGGAGGCGCTGATCAAGGTACTGGCGGCGAAGGACATCCGCCGCGCGCAGGCGGAGCGCAAGGTGGGCGTGATTTACGGCTTCCAGAATGCGGCGATGATGGGCAGCGATGCGCAGCGCGTGGCGATCTTCGCCAATCTCGGCGTGCGCGTGATCCAGCTCACCTACAACATTCGCAACCAGATCGGCGATGGCGCGATGGTGGTGGAGAACCAGGGCCTGACGCCGCTGGGCCGCGAGGTGGTGCAGGAGCTGAACAAACATCGCGTGCTGGTGGACCTGAGCCACAGCGGCGAGGCCACCTGCCTCGATGCGCTGGCCACATCGAAGCAGCCGATCATCATTTCGCATTCCGGCTGCCGCGCCGTGGCCGATCTGCCGCGCAACAAGTCCGACGCCGAGCTGCGTTTGCTGGCGGACAAGGGCGGCTTTGTCGGCATCTATTTCATGCCCTTCCTGGCCGTCGGCCGCCAGCCGACCGCGGCCGACCTGATCGCGCATATCGAACACGCCATCAAAATCTGCGGCGAAGACCACGTCGGCATCGGTACCGATGGCACCGTCTCGCAGATGGACGACATGCCCGCCTACATGGAACGGCTGAAGAAAGATGTCGAACGCCGCCGTGCCGCCGGCATCGGCGCCGCCGGTGAGCGCGCCGATATCGTCACCTTCCTCCCCGACTTGAACGGCCCGAGCAAATTCATGCGGCTGGCGGATCTGCTGGCGAAGCGCGGGCACAAGAGCGCGCGGATAGAGAAGATTCTTGGGGTGAATTTCCTGCGCGTGGCGGAGAGGGTTTGGGGGGCTTAGCGACGATGAAGACAAAGTTGTCGTTTCTTATTTGCGCCTTGCTGCTTGCGCTGGGTATGCCGTTCGCGTGGGCAGCCTGGACGCCACCCGCCGATCGCAACACCATGCACGTCATTGCCGACGCGATGATCGACCGCTCAAAAGGACGGTACGCCGACGCGCTGGAAAAACTGGAGTGGTTTTACGCCAATGCCAACGATGCGGAGCATCCCATCCGGCGCACGACACAGATGCCGTATGCCTCATCGGAATGGGGCACGCTCGCCAAGATGTACGCGCCCGCCTACGCATCATTGATCGCCACGCGCGACCGCGCCGAGCAGCGTGTCCGCGAAGGCGGGGACCCCACCATCTGGTTTCGCGAAGTGACGATGTTCAACAAGGAGCTCGACGATACGGCGCGCAGCATCGCGCTATTCAAATGGCTGCATGCAAACAAGCCGGACAATGCGAAGCTGGCATTCCGCTACATTGATGAGCAGTTGATCGCAGCAAAGGAACACAAGCTCGCTGAGCATTACATCGATGCCAACGGAATGTTCATCAACCTGCAGCAGAACTATCGTCACTATGCGGACACGGCGGCACTGGGCAACGAAAACTCCAAGGACCTGCTGGCGGGGCAAAAACGTTACTTCGAGAACAAGTCCGCCATGTTGGTCAGCCTGCTGGTGCTAAACGGAAAACAGAAAGACGCTGAACGCATCGCCAAACAAGCGCGAGCGGTCATCCCCGATCCCGCATTCAGTGCCACACTGGATGCCGCACTGAAGGGCACGATGCCGGTGAAAGACCCGAACTGCGATCCGAAGCGGCGGCGCTGCTGAGGTGTGAAGCCCTTCCCTTTTGAAAGGGAGGCAGGGAGGGATTGGCGGCGATTGCTGTAGCGGAAGTCATCGCACTGCGCCGACCGGAAATCCGCCTCAATCCATTTTTTCAACAGAGGAAGTGGCTGGCCGTGGGTTGAGCGACTAACCGCAGAGATTGAAAACTCCAGAACCGGCGCGGCTTTCCAGCCATTTATGCCCGGAGATGCTCACCAAGGCCAGAGGCTGGCCAAAAAGTTCGTTACTTTTTACTTATTTGCGGGACGTTTTCCGTTTTTCCAGCCACGCGCTCGCCTCAATCTCCGGCGCAAACCGCTCCAGCGCATTCAGCCCATGACGCGCGCGATCCAGCCAACCCTTGCCGCGGCTGGCGAGATCGGCCCATGCTTCCTCGACCTCCCACGCGCGATGCTGCTTCATCGCCGCCAATAGGCTCGCGGCCTGTGCCAGGTCCTTGTTAGCCTTGGCGGCAAAGGCGCCTTCGCGCTCGCCGTAAACGATAAGCTTATGCAGGGCGAAGCGCGCCGGGTGCGGCACGTTGGCCAGCACCACGCCGGCGGTTGAAATCAGCGCGGCCTGCTGGATGTTTTCCAGCGAAAACTCCATGAATTTGAGTGGCTGCAGCGTAATGTGCAGCTTCGGGTGCTCGTAGGGTGCGTCGCCATTGCGGTGCCGCACGGTGAGGAAGTCGAGGCGGAAATCCGGCTCGCGCGGGTTCAGGTACGAAGCGCCCTGCGCGGAGGTGAGGCTCGCCACCGGCAGCAACCCCATTCCCAGAGATTCGATCGCCTCGTGAATATGAACATCGAAATCCGGCGCCAGCAGCAGCGAGACGCTTTTGCCGGGATGCGCGAAATCGATGTCCTGCGTGCGTGCGGAACCGCCCCACCCTACGCCCAGCATATTGCCGTAAGCAAGGAAGGCATGGGTACCGATCAGCGTGCCGCCGGCATGAAAGAAACCGTAGTCGGCCAGGCGGCGAATGACCTGATAGTGGCGTGGCAACAGGCCGGCGCAGCCCAGCGCCAGCGCGGACCGCGCCATTGGCAACAGCGCATCGGTCACCGGCTTGTCAGCTTTGCGGTTTACCAGTTGCTTCACTGCATCATTGTCGGGACCGACATAAAGCTGCCGCAACCGGCCCGAGGGCTCGGTGTACTGGTAGTACCAGTATTCGCGGCCTTTCACGGACTTGGTGACGAACGAGCCCGGCAGGTCGGCAACGGTGCGGCTGTGCTCCACCGCCAGCGCGGACTCAAGCAATTGCGCGTAGGCAGCTTGCGCCACGGAGGAAAGTTCGGAAAACGCGCTCAGCGGACGGTTAGCCATGGTTATACTGAATCCACATTAAAACTAGTATAACTGGATCATTACCGAGTTATACTAAGTTGTCAATAAAATTAGTATATCGACGCAACCCCGGAATTCCTTGCGCGCTTATTCATGCCACACGCAGGCGCCGATACGCGTTTCGCGCCGGCAATAATCCGGCACGCCGCGCCGCTCCTGTGACACTTTTCACAATCGCGCGAACTGTAGGCAGCCGTCCTACCGCAAGTCGGCAGCCTTGCCGATATTGACGCCGCACAACGATCTCTACGATTCGCTCATGGCTGATTTGGTTGATGTCGATGCAAATGCAAACGGCAAACCGCTCAGCTCCCACAAACCAACGAGCGGAGTAGAAGAACATGAAAAAGATCCTTTCCTGCCTGGCACTCGCTGCCGGCTTACTGATCAATCCGGCCAAGGCGAATACCTTCGGCTTAGATATGAGCGACCTGTGGTGGAACCCGAACGAATCCGGCTGGGGCGTGACGCTCAACCATCAGGGCGAGGTCCTGTTCGTCACTTTGTTTGTTTACGGTGCGGATGGAAAAGCGACCTGGTATGGTGCACCCAACACGCCTTTCACCGGCAACACGGCCGAAGGTGCTTCATATTCCGGCCAGCTCTATCAACTCAATGGTCCGCCGCTGGGCACCCCCTTCAGTGCCGGCACCGTGACGGCACGCCCGGTCGGCAATGTCACCGTTACCGCCACCAGCTCATCGACGGCTACCCTGGTCTACACGGTTGATGGTGTTCAGGTTTCCAAAACGATCGAGCGCCAAACCTGGCGCACCAATATGCTCTCCGGCAACTACACCGGTGCCGAGTCCTCGTCGAATTCGTGCCTGACTTCCGGACCCTTCCCGCCCGAATACGGCCCGACCACCAAGTTTGTGGTCAACAACACGGCGAACACGTTTTCCATGTCGACCGGCAACGGCAATGAGACCTGCAACTACAACGGCGACTACACGCAGACCGGCCGCCTCGGCCGCTCGTCGGGCACCTACACTTGCGGCAATGGTGTCAACGGAACTTACGTGGCGAGTGAGATCGAGGCCAACTCGTTCAGCATCGCCGGCCGTGCGGTGGTGAAGGTCGGCGCATGCACGTTCGACAACAAGTTCGCCGGGGTCAGGAACTAAGAGTTCCCCGGGGCGGCAGAAACGCAATACCAAACTCCAGCATTGGCGCGGTATTACAGGCATTTTCGGCCTGAAGACCGCGCCAATGCTGGAGTTTATTTATTCTATTTCCGCCAATCCCCACCTTACCCGCGCCCTATTGCAGCCATCGCTGCCGGGAATCATTTCGTGACATGGGCTGGGCCGCCATTCGTAGATATGGCATTTGACCGATTCGCCCACCTTGCCACCCAGCGCCACGCAGCGTACCGGCGCACAGTCGGTGCCGCGCATGCAGGCCATATGGTCATTCACCTTTTCCGCCAATGTGCTGGGCACTTTTCCGCCCGGGGCCTCGTCCAACTCACCCCAATAGAACGACACGCGATAGGCCGCGCAACAGGCGCCACATTGCTGACAGACATTGCTACTCATGTTGCCCACGCGATGGATAGAATAGCTGCATGAACTTCTCCCGTACCGGAATTTTCCCGCAAAACAGGCGAATCGCGGCAAAGCTGCTATCGCTGGCATTGATGCTGTGGCTGGCAGGGTGCGCCACCGCACCGCCGCCGCGCGAAACGCGCGCGCCGGAGGCCCCGCCACCGGCACCGTCCAAGCCCGAGCCGGCTGCCACGCCCACGCTGCAAAAGCTGGTGGACGAAGCTGCTGCGTTGCAGTCAATGGCGCAGAGCTCACTGGCGAAGCGCTTTCTCGATGCGACGCGCTCGCTGCCGGCAATTGCGCCGCGCACGGCCTACATAAACGAAGTGACGCGCGAGTACTACTCGCCAGCGGCGCGGAAAGCACTACCCGCCGCAGCGCAGGCCAAGCTCGCCGAAGTGACGTTCGATGAGTCGCGCTACTACTACACCAAGTACGGCTCGCCGCTGGCGTATGTGCGTGCGCTGGACTTGGCGGCAGCGAATGGCATCAAGGAAGTAGCCGGACGGCAAATTCTCGATTTCGGCTACGGCAGCATTGGTCATCTGAAACTGCTGGCCAGCATGGGTGCACACGTCACCGGCGTTGATCCGGATAGTTATCTGACGGCGATGTATGCGCAGCCCTCCGACCAGGGGCGGGTGCCGTCTGCCGGCTGGTTCGGCGCGGCCGGCAGCGTGACACTGGCGCACGGCTTCTGGCCCAAGGACCAGAAGATGCTCGAGGTGGTTGGCCAGGGCTATGACCTGATCCTCTCCAAGAACACGCTTAAGAAGGGCTATATCAAGCCCGACCGCAAGATCGACAAGCGCCAGCAGATCGATCTGGGCGTGAGCGACGAGGTTTTTCTCAAAACCGCGTTCAACGCGCTGGTGCCGGGCGGCAAGCTGGTGATCTACAACCTCTACCCCAAGCCGCCCGACCCCAAGGCCGCCTACAATCCTCAGGCTGACGCCCGCTCCCCCTACACACCCGAACAATACCAGAAGGCAGGTTTTGTGGTGCTGGCCTACAACCAGGAAGACCACGCCGCCGCCCGCAGCATGGGGCGCGCACTGAAATGGGACCAGAACAGCAAGGGTGAGACCATTTCCGACCTGGAGACCAATCTGTTTGCGATGTACACCATCGTTGGCCGCCCTGGCCGCTGAGCGGGAAACGCGTTTCCTGGGTGTTTCCCCGATACCGCCTGCCGCTTATCGGCGGGGATGGACGGTCGCTGGCGACGTTGACAAAATGTAACTTGGGTCACAATGCGGCAATAATCGGCTGATGCGATAATTGCCGTTTGTGGTCGCCGCCCGGCTCGGGGAGCCTGCTGAATCACAACAATAACGATCTGATACCAAAGGGACTGTTATGTATCACATGACAAATTTCACTCGTGCTGCCGCGCGATCCGCGACAACCCGCGTTGCCATTCCCGCTTCACGCCTTTTGCTGGGACTGGCCGCAGCCAGCCTGCTGGCGGCTTGCGGAAAAAGCGACCGCGTTCCCACCACCGCCGAGCGCCTGGCCTCGGTGCAGAACAAGCAGGAGACCCAGCCCGATTTCTACGTTCCGCGCAAAACCGTGGACTACATGACCGACCTGAAGTCGCTCAAGGATGCCCCCGCCAAGCCCGAACCGGCCCCGGTAAAGGCCGAGCCAGCGAGACCGGTGGAGACCAAGCCAGCCCCCGTGGAAACCAAAGTCGCCGCCGCACCCACGCCTGCTCCTGCGCCAGTACAGGCAGCGCCTGCACCGGTGCAAACACCTCCGCCTTCGGCCGCCGCGCCGGCAAGCAATGTGGTCGCCAGCGCCGCCCCCACCGCCCGCCCGACCCCGCCGCCCACCAAGGATGTGGTGCCTATCATCAGCGTTGTCTCGCGCGAGAATCCTCAGTTCCCGCGTGAAGCGACCCGTGCTGGCATCGAAGCCGGTACCGTTCGCGCGCGGCTGACCATCAACGCCGCTGGCGAAGTGACCAACGTCGCCATCGTTCAAGCGCAACCCGCACGCGTATTCGATCGCTCGGTGCAGTCGGCGCTGTCGCGCTGGAAATTCAACCCGGGCGCGGACAACCGTTCCTACGAAACCGAGATCGGCTTCAAGGCGAACTAAACCGGCTTGAGTTGTTACCCATAAAAACGGCGTCATCGGCGCCGTTTTTATTTGGCCACTGAGAGTTAGCCGCCGCGCTCCGATCGCGGCACAAAACGGCAGAAACCGGTCACCTCTTCGCGATCGTGGTACAGCTGCTTGATCTCCAGCTGCCACGCACGGCCGCGGCTCTCCAGCGCTTCTTCAATGATGGCGCGGCAGCGTTTCACTTCATCATGGCGTTTTTTCATCGGCAGCTTGAGATTGAAGATGCAGCGCTCGGTCCAGCCTTCCCGCATCCACTGCGCAACCAGTTGCGCAATGCGCACCGGCTTTTCCACCATGTCGCAAACCATCCAGTCGACCGGCTTCTTCGGCTTATAGCGAAAGCCGTCCTCACGAAGGTGACGGACTAATGCGTTGTCCACCAGCTCTCCTTTGAGTGGCCCATTGTCGATGGCGGTCACATGCAATCCGCGGTGCACCAGCTGCCAGGTCCAGCCACCGGGTGCTGCGCCCAGATCGACGGCGCGCATTTCCGCTCGCAGCAAGCGCTCCTGGTTATCGCCGATGAAAACGTGAAATGCCTCGGCCAGTTTCAGCGTCGAGCGGCTGGGCGCTTCATGCGGCATGCGCAGGCGCGGAATGCCGTTGCGCCACGGCGAGGATTTGCGCGGGTCGGCGAGACCCAGCCATGCCTCCTGTTTTGACGTCATCAGCACATGCAGGCGCGGTTTGTTTAGGGCATCCGTTGCTAGTAGCCCGGCATCAGCCAATTGACGACCCACCAAGCCTTCCAGCGTTTGCGAAAGCTTCGATAACGATTTTCCTTCGTTGGTATCGGGATATTCGATCAGCAGGCCTCCGATACTTGCCACGCTCTGCGCGGAAAGAAAATCCTTCGCCGCCGCGACAATCGGTGTGACCCGATCATTGGTCGGCAGGGAAGTTGGCGCGGGCTGCGACATCATGCATTGGCGCGCGAACACCAGATCAGACCACGACAGCGTGTTTCGAATGCGCTTGGCGTCGCGGCCGGAAAAGGTGGCCGCCGCATAGCCGCTGGCAGGATGAGCGATCACGGAAGTTGGTGTACATCCCGCCAGCGCCGCGAACTCGGCAGCTAGGTCAGGCTCGAACCCGGCCCGGCAATAGCCCAGCCAAGTGACTTGTTGAACAATAGTCATGTCGCGACTTTAGCTTAAATAAATGCCGTCCCCCTTTGTCGGCGTAATATTCGCGGCTGCGTTAGGTTGCAAGCGCCGTCTCCAAACCTGATCGGAAATCAACTCAATGAAAAAGAACCTCATCGCTGCCGCATGCCTGCTGCCACTGCTCGCCGGTGCACAATCCACCGACGCCGAATTCCGTGCGTTGCTGAAAGAGCGCAAGGTCGCGGAGGCCGAAACGCTGGCCAATGAGCGCATCGCCAAGAATGTGAAGGACGAAGTGGCGATCTGGCACCTGGCGAATCTCACCTCAGGCGATGCAGCCAAGCGTGAAATGACGATCAAGAAAGCCGAGGCGTGTGTGGCGGCGCTACCCAAGTCGGGCAAGTGTCATAACGCGCTGGGCAGGTTGTATGGGGCAATGGCGCTGTCGTCGGGCACCATGGCCATGATGAAGTACGCGCCGCGAATTAAGGAGGAATTCCTCGCGGCCGTCGAATTCGATCCGAAGAGTTTCGAGGCACGCCGCGACCTGAACCAGTACTATCTGCAGGCTCCGGGCATTGCCGGCGGCAGTGTAAGAAAGGCGATTGCAAATGCTGAAGACTTCGGCAAGATCAACGCCGCCCAGGGAAAGCTGCTGCGCGCCGAGGTGCATATTTACGAAAAAGAATTCGACAAGGCCGATGCAGTACTGGCGGGCATCCAGCCGGCTGGCGACGAAACCATCGGTACCAGTTTGCAGCAGGCATGGATATCGCTCGGGTTTGCGATGATCAACGACAAGCAAGTACCCAAAGCCCAATCGCTGTTCGAGCGGCTGCTGGCAGTCGACATGAACAATGCTGCAATGCATTTCGGCTTGGGCCGTGCGCAGTTGGAAAACAAGATGATCGATGGCGCTATCACCTCGATGGAGCGCGCGTTGAAAATCGACCCAAAACTGAGCGGACATTACCGGTTGGGTTTGGCTTACGACGCAAAAGGTGACAAGCCGAAAGCACTCGCCGCGTTCCAGCAATTCCTGACTTACGCGACGACAGGCAAGGCAGCGGACGATGCGCGACAACGCGTCGATGCACTGAAGAAAACACTCTGAAACGCCACAGTTGGGCACGCATCGTTACCGATTCGCGCCAATCCGTCTTTGCGCGAATCATTAATCTGCGCTAATATTTGCGCACTCAATCAGTTTCACGAGGTGCTTCGGATGTCTCACTACCACACACAAATCGCCATGCGTGGCCTGCGATCGGCAGGCGGCGTAGCTGTGCGCGTGTGGGGTGAACCGGGCATTTTCGGTATCCCACGATCCAGTGATTTGACTGGCGCCACCGCAGCGATTCAGCACTAACTCCGGCCGCACCCGTGGTGCCCTCGCCGGATTTAAGCGGCGGGGAATCAACCGGAATCCAAAGTTCCCCGTCTTTGATGATTGATTGGCCGCGAGGCCAATTGCGCGCAGCGTGCAATGGCTGTGACGCAAAGACCGTTGGAAGAACAATAAAATGAATACGCAACTCGGTTCAACCCTGACACGGCAGTTACGCCGCTTTCAGGACAAGTATTTCGGCGGCGTCTGGAAGAGCCATGACTTCCGCACGCTGTGGCTGTCGCTGACCATCACCCACTTTGGTGGTCAGGTCACTTTCCTCGCGCTGCCGCTGACAGCCGCCATCATGCTGCACGCCACCCCGCTGGAAATGGGCGTGCTGACGGCGGTGGAAGCACTGCCCTATACGCTGTTTGGCCTGTTCACCGGCGTGCTGATCGACCGCTCGCGCAAGCTGCGGCTGATCATCATCGCTGACGTCGGCCGCGGCCTTGCGCTGCTGCTGGTGCCGCTCGCCGCGTGGCTGGGTTTCCTGTCGATGCCCATCCTGTACGTGGTGGGCTTCCTGTGCGGCCTCGGTGGCATCATCGGTTGGGCGGCGTACCAGGTGTTCATGGCCGAACGTGTCGGCAGTGAAAACCTGGTGCAGGCCAACGCAGGTATCGCACTCTCGGATTCCGCCTCCAGCCTGATCGGCCCCGGCATTGCCGGCGCCATCATCCACTGGTTGACTGCGCCGATCGCAATCCTGATGGATGCGCTGTCGTTTTTCGTTTCAGCATGGATGCTGAAAGGCATCCCGGCGAAGGCGAGTGACGCACCCAAGCTGCGCGCCAAGGAAGACGGTGCGGCGTGGGCCGGAATCTGGGCGGACGCCAAGGAAGGACTGAAGATGATTCGCGACCATCCGGTGCTGCGCTCGGTCGCCATCAGCCTGATGATCTGGAATGTGCTGAAACATGCTTATCTCGCCATCGTCATCCTGTACGCCACGCGCGATCTGGCGCTGTCGGCCGGCACCATCGGCGCGCTGTTCATGATGGCAGGCATCGGCTTCCTGTTGGCTTCGGCCACTTGCCAGTGGCTGAACCGGCGCTACGGCGTGGGCTATATCATGCTGATCGGCCTGACCATGACGGGCGCGGCGTGGCTGCTGGTGGCCTGCGTTTCCGGTAACGAATGGGCGGCGGTGCAGTTGGGTTCAGCACTGTTCCTGATGGACCTGGGCGCGATGCTGTTCTTCATCAACTATCTGTCCCTGCGCCAGGCAGCCACGCCCGAGCACCTGCGCGGCCGGGTAACCTCGACGCTGATCTTTATCGCGGTCTCGCTGGCGCCGCTGGGCTCGTTGCTGGGCGGCGTGCTGGGGACATGGCTGGGTTTACGGGTCACCATTGCCATCTGCGGCGTAGGCGGCTTGCTGCTGGGCGCGGTGCTGCTCAAATGGTCGCCTGTTGGAGCCATGAAAGAGCTGCCGAAACCAGCGGCCAAGGTGATCCCGGTCACGCCGGAAATGTCTGCCGAGTAAATCCAAAGTCCATGTTGGCTGCATCTTATGGGTAACATGGACTTAATGGATTGACTGGAGAAACACATGGACTTTGGAACTTCAATGGTGGCGATCCTCGCGATTGTTCTGGGCATAGGCGGACCGGTTGCAGTAGTCGGACTGGTCCTCTGGTACAAATCGCGCAAGACACGCCTGATTCATGAGACCGCCATCAGGCTCGCCGAAAAGGGGCAGCCGGTACCGTCGGAACTGTTCATCGGCGCTGAAGAACCGACTTCCGACCTGCGCCGAGGTGTGGTGCTGGTCGCACTGGGTTTGGGACTGGGTGTATTCATGGCGCAAATCGACAAGCCATGGAGCGTCGGCCTGATTCCGCTGTTTATGGGCGTTGGCTACATTCTGGTGTGGAAGCTGCAGCCAAACGGGAAAAACGGCAAGGGGACTTCTGCCTGACTTCGGCGTTAGTCGTCGATAAACGTTTTCTGCAATGCCCTCCCCCGCCCCGGCCTTTTCCGACAACGACCTGATCGGTCGTGTTTTGTTGTCGGACGACCGTAATGCGTTCGCCGAACTGGTGCGCCGCCATCAATCGGCATTGCGCGCGTCGCTGCGCAAGATGACCCATGGCAACATCGAACTATCGGACGATATCGCGCAGGAAACTTTCATCCTCGCGTGGAAAAACATTCGCTCGTTCCGTTACGAAGCCAAGTTCTCGACATGGCTTTACCGCATCGCGTTCAACGCCTGGCAATCGGAAATCCGCAAGAAGCATGAGCTGACGATGGACGACGAACAGATGCCGGAACCCGAACCGCAAGCACCAGAATCGGAGCGAACCGGCGTGCAGCGCGATCTGGCGAGAGCCATGGTCGATTTGAACGACGGCGAGCGCAATGCGATCCTGCAGTGCTACTACAACGATCTCTCGCATGAAGAGGCCGCGTTCGTGCTCGGCATCCCGCTGGGTACAGTCAAAACCAATATACTGAAAGCCAAGGAAAAGATGCGTGCAAGATTGACTGCGTATCAGACCGGACAAGGAGTTGCCGCATGAACACCAACACTCACAACCCCAGCCCGCACTTGTCGCTGCACCGCGACCCGGTCGACGAAATGCTGAAGGCCGATGCCGCAGAACATCGCGATGCTTATATTGACGACGGTGGATTCACGCTGCGCGTAATCGACGCATTGCCGCCGCGCCCACAAGGTGTATCGCTTGCTGTGCGCTATGGCATTCCTTTCGGTCTGGCCGCACTGGCGGCGATTGTTGTGACGTTCCTCACCGATGGCGGCAGCTTTTTTATCGACGCCGCCATGGATATCTCCACCAGCACATTGACTGCGTCGTCTTTCGGCTTTCTGGTGATGGTCGGTGCGATGCTAGTGTTGGCGGCGACCGTCGCACGCGATCGCTGATCGCCGCATATTTTCCAAACAAAAAACGCCGGGAATTCCCGGCGTTTTTGTTTTTTGCAGAAGATAAATTACTTCAGCAAATGCGCCACGCCAGCGCGTTCTTCTTCCAGCTCCTTCAGCGTGGCATCCATCTTGCCACGCGAGAATTCATCAATCTCCAAACCCTTGATGACGGTGTACTTGCCGCCTTCGCAGGTGACCGGTACGCCATACATGACGCTGTCGGGAATGCCGTAGCTTCCGTCTGACGGCACCCCCATCGTCACCCACTTGCCGTTGGTGCCCAGCACCCAGTCGCGGATGTGGTCGATGGCGGCGTTTGCGGCCGATGCTGCGGAAGACAGCCCACGTGCTTCGATGATCGCCGCGCCACGCTTGCCCACGGTCGGGATGAAAGTGGTTTTGTACCATTCTTCGTCATTCACAACACCGGGCGCGGCAGCGCCACCGATAGTGGCGAAGCGATAGTCCGGATACATGGTCGGTGAATGATTGCCCCAGACGATGAGTTTTTCGATCGAGTCAACCGGCTTACCTGTTTTCGAAGCCAGTTGCGACAACGCGCGGTTGTGATCGAGACGCAGCATCGCGGTGAAATTCTCACGCGGCAGGCTCGGAGCGGATTTCATCGCGATGTACGCATTGGTGTTGGCCGGGTTGCCGACCACCAGCACCTTCACATTGCGCGAGGCGACCGCGTCGAGCGCCTTGCCCTGTGTGGTGAAGATGGCGCCGTTGGCTTCGAGCAGATCCTTGCGCTCCATACCAGGGCCGCGCGGACGCGCACCGACCAGCAATGCGACGTCGATATCCTTGAACGCGGTCATCGCATCGGAATGTGCGGACATCCCGGCGAGCAGCGGGAACGCGCAATCGTCCAGCTCCATCATCACGCCCTTCAACGCCTTCTGCGCCTTCTCATCCGGAATTTCCAGCAATTGCAGGATCACGGGTTGGTCCTTGCCCAGCATTTCGCCGGAAGCGATGCGGAACAAGAGGCTGTAGCCAATCTGGCCGGCGGCACCGGTCACGGCAACGCGCATGGGTTTTTTCATGGGGAAACTCCGAGAATGGAATGGATCGAACGGGGCGGAAAGAAAATGGACAGCAATTTCTTTGCGTTCGATTATACAAAATAGCCGTGCTGCACGGCAGCAAGACTGCAAAGCACGCGTATCGGATGGCTCAAAGAGGCGCTGACATTCAGCGATAAACTCAAGCACTGGCGCGGCTTCTAGGCCATTTTTGCCCGAAAAAGCGCGTCTATTCTGGAGTTTCAGTTGCCGACCATCGCTACACCGGCTTCTTTTTTAAACTTATGGCCAGCACGCCGGCCATCACCAGCGCAGCACCGGCAAGTTGGGTCGCCGTGACCGGTTCACCCAGAAACACATAGCCCAGAAAGATGGTTGCGATGGGGCCAATGGAACTCATCATCGCCGCATTCGACGAACCGACACGGCGCATGCCTTCTGCCATCATCACGACTGGCAATACGGTGGAGATGAGCGCCATCCAGCCGGTCAGTGTCCATACGCGTGCCGACTGCGCTGCCAACACTGAAATATTTTTCGTCAGCAGGAAATGTAGCGAAATCGCTACGGTGGAAATCATCGATGCATAAGCGGCAAAACGCACCGCGCCCACTCGCTTGATCATCTGGCCGGCACCAACCAGATAACCCGCGTACAGAATTGCTGACAGCAGCACCAACCCGCCGCCCAGCAGCACACCATCGGGATTGACATGCAGATCGTGCATGAACACCAGCGCGATGCCGGCATAGCTGATCACCAGTGCGAACACGTCCCTTGCCACGATGCGATAGCCGACGGCCAATGCGGAAATCAGCACAACCAGTGTTGGATTGAGAAACAAGATCAAACGCTCGAGTGCAGCTGTGATGTACATCAGCCCCCAGAAGTCGAACAGGCTGGCGCCGTAATAGCCCATGAGGCCGATGACAATCAGGATGATCCAATCACGTGGTGTGAGCTTGTATTCCGCTTTGCGCGAAGACCACCACGCGATGAGCGCAAACAGTGGCAGCGCCAATCCCATGCGCATGGTGAGCAACGTTACCGGATCGACGCGAACCGCTGATGGATCGTCATAGGCCAGTTTCACAAAAATGGCCTTGGCCGAAAATGCGATTGCTGAAAGTATTACCAGCGCCGCCCCGATGCGATCTGCCCGGGGCGGCACGGCGGACTGAACCGTCACGTGCCCTCAATCAGTTGTTGCGCGATGTTGCGCCTTACTGAACGGTAACACGGAACACGACGGTTCCACTCTGTGCAGGACTTAGCGAGCCCGTCAGGGTCCACTGCACGTTGCCGGCTCCGCCGACCGTTGGTTGCGTGGAAACCGTGCAGGCACTGATCGCAGCAGGCAACGGTACGCCACAGCTTGCCGACGTGAAGTTGGTAAACGCCGGTGTGTTGTCACTGATGACGATGGTCGATACCGCAGTGCTGGAGTTGTTGGTATAGGTGATCACGTATTCCAGCACATCTCCCGGCCGCGCTGTGTTGTTCGTGCCGGCAGCGCCTGCCTGCGTCACGTTGCGAACCGACTTCATCAGCACCAAGCCCGCGCCGCCGGCAGCACCAACGGTGGTGATGTCCTGGCGGGTATATGTGCTGGGCGAACCCACCGTCGGCGTGAAGTTTGCCGTCACGGTGATGACATCCTGCGCGTTGTACGGTACCGCCGCCGGGATATTCGACTTCACGACGATGCAGACGCGATCGCCCGGCACAACCGGCACCGACGTGGTCAGCTCGGTTGCGTCTTCGCCGACATCGAGCATGCCGTTACAGTTAGCGTCACGATAGAGCTGGACGCCCCACCCTGCGAATGCCGGGTTGGGAATATTCGAGTTCGAGAAGCTGACCGAGCCGGTAACACCTGCATTGAACACATGCGTGTAGAGAACGCTGGTTCCCGGCAGCCCGGTCTGCGCGCCGTCGGTAAGGAATGTATTGACCGCCATGCCCGATACCGGCACGGACAGGGTCGCGCTATTGTTGCCGGAGTTCGCGGCAGGCTCATTGCCACCCGATACGGTTGCGGTATTCGTCACGTTTGGAACCGCGTTGCTGGCCACCGTGACATTGATCGTGATGGCATTGCCTGTGGCACCAGCGGCGATCACCGCAGCGCTTGTGCATGTCACGGTTTGCCCAACGTTGCCGCAGGTCCAGCCGGCACCGCCGGAACCTGCCGCCACATAAGTCAGTCCGGACGGCAGCACATCGGTCACTGTAATGGTGCCGGTGGTCGGCGCCGTACCGCCAAGATTGTTTGGTGTCAGCGTGAAGCTGGCTGAACCACCGACAACAAAGGCGCTTGCCGAGGTCTTGGTCAAACGCAGATCAGGCGCCAGCACCGTGGTCATGACGGTATTGGAGGTGTTGTTGCCGGCACCAGTGCGGCCTGGATCATCCGGATCAGTCACGCCTACCGGCACAATCGCTGTGGCGCTGTTCGCCAATGTTCCGATTTGCGGTGCAGTGCCCTGGATGGTGAAGGTGACGCTGGATCCCGGCGGCAATGTCGTAATGTTGCTGGTGACATTGTTGCCAGTGACGTTTACTGCGCCGCAAGCGGCACCGCCGGTCGGCGAACCGCAATTCGCCGCCACGCCGGTAATTGCTGCCGGCACCGCATCGCTAAACGCAGTGAGGTTTGCGGAATCTGGACCGGCGTTGGACACCACCACGTTATAGGTCAGCGTTGTACCCCACAGGATCGTCGCAGGGCCGGACTTGGTTACCGACACATTGGCAACCGGATTTACAGTCAAGGTTGCCGAAGCCGGTGCAGCATTGCTGCCAGCATTGGTAGTCAACGCGCCCGCAGCAATGGTATTCACATAGCTGCCGGTAGTTGCGGCCGTGACATCAATCTGGAATGTGCATGAGCCATTGGCCGGCACAGCCCCGCCCGTCAGCGTGACACTGCCCGTGCTGCTGGTGACGACACCACCGCTACATGTCGTCGAGGTATTGCCAGCGCCTGAGCGCACCAAGCCTGCACCCGGTGTGACCGGGAAGGTATCGGTAACGCTGGTGACGGAAATAGGGCCAGCATTCGGATTGGTAATGGTCACAACCAGTGTTGATACACCCCCTGAGTTGATCGGCGAAACGCTAAACGCCTTGGCAATGGTGGGCGCGATGGCCGTCACCGTCAGCGTTGCGGTATTGGACACCACACCAGTTGCCGCTTCCGCACTGGACACGCCGGATGCGGTATTCGGATGCGCGCCGGCCGTATTGCTGACCACCACAACCGTCACCGTACAGGATCCGCTTGCCGGCACTGTCAATCCGGTTATTGCCAGGTTGGTCTGGCCTGCGGTCAGCGCATTGGTATTTGCCCCAACGCAGGTGCCGCCTGCCGATCCAGCTGCGTTCACAGACATGTTACTCAGCGTGTCGGTGAATCCTGCCGCAGTCAACGGAATGGTATTCGGGTTGGTTAGCGTAAACGTAATGGTGCTGGTGGTGCCGATCGAGATGCTGGCTGGTGCAAACGCCTTGGCGATGGTCGGGCTCGCTGTAGTTACCGTCACACAGCTGGATGTCACGCTAT
>JAEUNB010000145.1 GCA_016790625.1 Betaproteobacteria bacterium
TCAGCCAGGTGATTTGCGGGCTGGACCGCAAGCCGGCGCGCATTGTTTGCCCCGATCCGCGCTGGATGGCGCTGCACAATTCGTGGCTGTCGAAGCAAACCAAGCGACGCAGCGACAAACGCAAGAAAGACGCCGAGCAGGGCAGGCGGCTGATGGCGGCGGTGAAGGAGCACATGCCGCAGTTTCCGCTGGATGCGGCGTTCGAGACCGCGATCCCGGCAGAGTTGGCCGACATCTATACCGAACTCACCGCCGAGGCTTGACGCAAGGCACGCAGCGACGCCATCGGGTAGCATCTGTCGCAGGCTGCAATCACTCAAAACCTACAAGCCATCAACGCTCCCGTGCAGGCCGACACCCGAATCGCATCAACTGATTTTTCTTCAAGCCTCGCCGCATTGTGGACGGCCGATCCCTTTGTTGCCGATGCCGCGCTGAAGGAAGCCGAGCGCGCTGAAATCGCAAACGCTTCGACCCACACCTTGGCCTGGTGCGAATTCCTGCGTGCCTTCTGCGCATTGCGTGCCGGCGACAGCGAGAACGCGGTGACGCATATCGAAAAGAGCCTGGTGCTCTCGCACGACGCGCATGCGCCCAACCCCCGCGTGGGCCTGCTGTGCCGTTACCTGGTCGCGTTCCAGCAAACGTTGCGTGGCGAACACGCGGAAGCGCTCGCCGCGTTCGAAGACATTCTTGCCGACATCAGCGGCGCGCTGACCGATTTCGATCGTGCCGTGGTCAGCGGCAATTTCGGCACCTGTTTGTGGATGGCCGGTTCATTGCAGGAGGGCGCCAAGCGATTATTCGATTGCGTGGAAACCATGCGCAGCGAAGGTCTGCGTCATCGCACCATGGTGGCGATGAGCAATCTCGGCCAGTTGCTCACCGACCTCGGCGATCTGACCAGCGCGTGGGAAACCTATCAGGAACTATCGCAGATGCCGGAAGCGCAGCAGATGCTGCGCACGCGGCTGGTGCTACCGATCATGGGGCTGGGCATACACCTGGCCCGGCGCGATTACCAGGCGGCTTATCTGGCGTTGCCGGCGGTCGAAGCAGTTATCGCCCAGCAGCCGCTGGTGGAGAGCGAAGCACAAGTGCCGGCAGCGATGGCCGAAGCGTATCTGCGGCATGGCGATTTCGAGCACGCGCGTGAATGGCTGGCGCGTGGTGAGAGTCTGGCCCAACCGGCCAACCAGCGGCGCGCGTACGCCCGCCTGCAGCAGGTGCAAGCCTTGCTGCATCTGCACGACGGCCAGCCGGAAGCCGCAAAGGAATGCGCCGCGCGCGCGGCCGAAATCCTCGAGCAAGATAACTATCTGGTCGGCTGGTCAGAGGCGCTGGAAACGCTGGCCGACTGCCAGCAGGCCTGTGGTGAATGGCCGCAGTCGACGGCCACGCTGCGGCGCTACAACCAGGTCACCCGCACGTTGGCCAACAACGCCAATGAATCGCGCCATTACGTGCTGGAAGCCCAGTTCAAATTCGCCCGCATGCGCGAAGAGCGCGACCATGCTCACGCACAGAACGACATGTTGGCGAAGCACGCGGATGAACTCACTGGTATTAACCACAAACTTGAGCAGCATCTGACGGAAGTCGAAGCACTGCGCAAGGAGCTGGCCGAGCAGGCGGTGCGCGATACGCTGACCGGCCTCTACAACCGGCGCCGGTTGCAAACGGCCTGGCCGGAAAGTCTTGCGCGTGCTGAAGCGCATGGACTGAAGGTGTTCATGGCGCTGATCGACATTGACTACTTCAAGCGCATCAATGACACGCATGGGCACGGCGTGGGAGACGAAGTGCTGAAGATCATGGCCGGCGTGCTGACGCGCTCGTTCCGTCCCGACGATCTGGTGATTCGTTACGGCGGCGAGGAGTTCTGCATCGTGCTGGAAGCCGCCAATATCGAGAAACTGCATGAGCGCTTGACCGGTGCAATGGCGATGCTGAAGGTCAGTGAAATCCGCGATACGTCGCCACCGCTGAGTGGCATTGGCTTTTCGGCCGGCATGACGGCGGTGCTGCCGGGGGAGGCGTTTGAAATCGCGGCGCGAAGGGCGGATGCGGCGCTGTATCGCGCCAAGGCGGCAGGGCGGGGGCGGATATTGGCGGGGTAGAGTGGTGGGTGGTGGCTCAATTGAAACTCAGCGGAGAAACATCATGGACCGACGCAACGCCCTGCAACTCCTCGCTGCCGCCGCGGCAAGCTCGACGCTTCCCCTCCGGGCACAGATGATCAAACCCGCCGCATCAACGACCGCGACCATGCTTACCCGCAAAATCCCATCTTCCGGCGAACTGCTGCCGGTTATCGGCCTCGGTACCTGGCAGACCTTCGATGTGGGTGGCGACGCATCCGCACGCAAGCCGCTGGAAGACGTGATGCGCGAATTCGCCGCGCTCGGCGGCAAGCTGATTGATTCCTCGCCGATGTATGGCCGTTCGGAGGAAGTGGCCGGTGACGTGATCACCAATGTGGGTTTGAATAAAAAACTCTTTATCGCCACCAAAGTCTGGACCTCCGGCAAGGCCGCCGGCATTGCGCAGATGGAAGCCTCGATGCAGAAGCTCCGTTCCAAACCAATCGACCTGATGCAGGTGCATAACCTGCTGGATGTCGAAGCGCATCTGGAGACGCTGAAGGGCTGGAAGCAGGAAGGGCGGGTACGTTACATCGGCGTGACCCACTACACCTCAAGCGCCTACGACGCCGTCGCCAAGGTGATCGCCAAGCATCAGGTC
>JAEUNB010000242.1 GCA_016790625.1 Betaproteobacteria bacterium
GAACCGCCTGGCCGCCACCGGCGGCAGCTACGGCGGCAAGATGGTGGCGTGGATGAACGGCAGGAATGGCGCGAAGAAGGGCGGCGACCGCTACAAAGCCTACGTCTGCCACGCCGGCTGTTACGACTGGGTGTCGATGTATGCGGGCGATGCCGGCTACTGGTTCCAGCACGCGCTGAAAACCAGCTACTGGAACGACCCGGTGAAATACGGCAGCCAGAACCCCATCACCTTCGCCAAACACATGAAAACGCCGACGCTGGTGATTCACGGCGCGCTCGATTACCGCGTGCCGGATGCGCAGGGCCTCATGTACTACAGCACGCTGAAATCGCTCAATGTGCCCTCACGGCTGGTGTTCTTCCCTGACGAAAACCACTGGATACTGAAGCCGCAGAATTCGCGGCTTTGGTACCGAGAGTATTTTGCTTGGTTGGAGAGGTATGTGGGGAAGGGTGCTACCAAGAAATAAAATAGAATTTTTAGGCGTAATCATATTTCTTAAGCTCTATCCAAAATGACAATTGTCGTTTCCAGACGTGCTGTGTTGATTGGTCTCGCGTCGCTATGTACGCTTTCAATCGGTGGTTGCACACAAGCTGCCTTTGCGCAGTTGCGCGTGATTGCGAATAAAACACGTCCAGATGTTGTTTCGGATATTCAAGCGGTCCTCGCGGCAAGCGGTTGGAGCAAAGAGGGCAGCGTATATCTTCATAAAAGCCTGCCAAGTACTTATGTGAGATTTGACGAGTGCCAGACCGTGACCCAACTGCTTACGTTTGTAATCGTTGGAACGGACAAATTTGCGGTGAGCGATTTGCTGGCTTACAAGTCACTTGTAGACTCCATGCAGATGAAATTTGGCACTGCTTTGGAGTACGACAAGATTTCCAGTGCGGGTCAATCATTGTTAGCCGCTTGACGCTAGTTACCAACACTTTCAACGTATTCCATAATGCCCCTCTCCGACCTTCTGGAAATCTTCAAAAAGAAAAAAACCGGGTTCGACTCGCCGTGGCTGCAACTGACGGTGGTCTACGCCACGGCCCGCGATGGCCTTACACCCGATCAAGCCTATGTGCTGCGCGGCAAGGTGCTGGCGGCGGGGGCGATCCAGTTTGAAATCATCGAGCCGGCGTCGTTTATGCTGCTCTTTCCCGGCAACGAAGCAGGATTGAACAAGGCCAATGCGCTGGCGGAAATATTGCGGCAGACCGCGCGTGAAAATGGCATTCCCGCATTCGGCGTGGCGGTGCAGCAGGGCGAGTGCCTCGCGCAACGCAGCGAAAGCGGCCGCCTTATCGGCAAGCCTTCCGGGCCGGTGATTCCGCAAAGCGCCAAGCTGGCCGCCGAGCTCGCCGAGGCGGCGAGCAAGCAGGGCGGCTGAGGGCGCTGGCGTGGCCGTCACCGGACTCGATCACTACAACCTGCGCGCGTCTCGCGAAACGCTTGACGTGCTGAAAGATTTCTACTGCGATGTGGTGGGCCTGAAAAACGGCCCGCGGCCACCGTTCGCTACATTCGGCTATTGGCTTTACGCGGGTGAACGCGCCGTGCTGCATCTATCGGAAGCGCGTACCGGTGAAATTCGCACGTCGCATCTGGTCAACACTTTCGATCATGTTGCCTTCAACTGCGTAGACCTCGCGGCGACGCAAAGTGCACTCGCGCAGCATGGCATCGCGGTTAGCCAGGCCGAAGTGCCGGGCACGGGGCAGGTACAGCTATTCCTTAGAGACCCGGCAGGCAATGGCGTCGAGCTCAACTTCGCACCTGTGGATCGCTGATACGCGGCCTTGGCAAGCTATGCATTCCAACGTAGTCCGTTCAACCCTTCGATACCTCAGGGCGAACGGAGATAAGTTTTCGCAAATTTCAGCGTAAAACCCCAGCATTGGTGCGGGTCCCCGGGCATTTTTTGCTTGAAGGCCGCACCAGTGCTTGAGTTTGACTTGGCTGTAAGACCCTGCCGACGCCACGCAAATTTGCGTACTTTCGTACGCCATCGCCGCGAACCCCTACAATGCGGGCTGGCCGTTTGAAATAAATCGAAACACCGGCGAAATATTCCCGCAACAAGCTACGGGACGCCGCTATCAGGAGATGGGCATGTTTTTGAATAATGGATTGCGCAGTGCAATCAAACTGGCGCTGTTGGGCGCCGTGGGTGCGACACTCGCGGGCTGCAAGCCGACCGAGACACCGGATTACAACGAGAAGCCGAGCTTTGTCGGCACCATGGTCAGCGTGACCTATGACGGCACCACCGATGACCTGCTGACGGCGGGTCTCGGCAAAACCGGTCTGCAGTCGGCAACCGCGCCGACCATCGTCGACGCCAACAATCCCACGCCGGGTGAGTTGCGCAAGCTGGCGATCTACAACAACTACCGCGCGCTGGTCGATACCACCACCAACGGCGGCTTTGGCGTGCTGTACGGTCCCAATGTGGATATCACCGGCACGCCCTTCACCGGCGAGGGTCTGGTACCCGGTACGGAGTACATCGCCTATATCAATGACGGCAGCAACCAGAACGTGACCATGCTGGTGCAGGTGCCGGCGGTGTTTGCCTCCGCGGCACCATGCATCGTTACCGCCACGTCGAGCGGATCGCGCGGTATTTACGGCGCCAGTGCCACCGCCGGTGAGTGGGGCTTGAAGCACGGCTGCGCGGTCGCGTACGTCGACAAGGGCACCGGCATGGGCGTGCACGATCTCGCCAGCAATACGGTCAACGTGATGGACGGTACCCGGAAAGATGTGGCCACTGCCGGCACGGCATCCAATTTCACCGCCACCATGACCGCCGCAGAACTGTCCGCTTTCAACACCGCATTCCCCAATCGCGTCGCGGTCAAGCACGCGCACTCGCAAGTGAACCCGGAAAAAGACTGGGGCCAGCACACCTTGCGTGCGGTCGAATTCGCACTTTATGTGTTGAACGAACGTTTCTCGCCCAAGGTGAACGGGCGCGCGACGCTGACCTTCAAGCCGAGCAATGTGATTGTGATCGCGTCCAGCGTTTCCAATGGCGCCGGTGCGGCGCTGGCCGCACTGGAGCAGGACACCACCGGGCTGATCGACGGTCTGGCGGTGGCCGAGCCGAATATCCAGATGGCGGTGAACAATTCGCTCAGCGTGCGTCGCGGCAACGTGACCATGACCGGTACCGGCAAGCCACTGTACGACTACATGACGCTGGCCAACTTGCTGCAGCCGTGTGCGGCCAAGGCACCGGAGGCACCCGGTGCGTTCGGCATTCCCGGTGGTGGCTTCGTCAACGATGAATTTGCCGCCAACCGCTGCGCGGCACTGAAAGCGCGTGGCATTCTGACGGCTACGACGACCAACGCGCAGGCCAGCGAAGCGCTGGCCCAACTGGTGGCATATGGCTGGCAGCCAGAATCGATCAAGCTGCATGCCTCGCACTATGCATTCGCCACGCCCGGCATCGCGGTGACCTACGCCAACAGCTACGGCCGTTTCGGCGTGCGCGACAACCTGTGCGGCTACAGCTTTGCCGCCACCGGCGCCGATTTCCGGCCCGCGTCGGCCGCGTCGGTGTTGCCACGCATCTTCGCCACCGGCAACGGCATACCGC
Organism: Betaproteobacteria bacterium; assembly: GCA_016790625.1. Classification (GTDB taxonomy): domain Bacteria; phylum Pseudomonadota; class Gammaproteobacteria; order Burkholderiales; family Usitatibacteraceae; genus UKL13-2. The sequence goes on from JAEUNB010000242.1 coordinate 3,605, forward strand.
CGATGGGTGGCATCAATATCATCAACAACCTGGCCGTCGGTGGACCGATTCTCGACTCGACTTCACTGTCTCCGTCGACCAATCTGCCGGACTACAACGTCGACGGTGCGGCATGCCTGCGCGGCCTGTTTACCGGCACCGACGCCGCTGCGGCGAGGGTGCAGGGTGGTATCAACGAAGTGCGCCGCACCGGCAATCTGCGTGGCAAACCGGCGATCATCGTGCACGGCCGTGCCGATGCACTGATTCCGGCGTCGTTTACCTCGCGTCCGTATTTCGGCCTGAACAAGATTGCCGAGGGCAGCACCAGCAAGCTGTCGTATATCGAAGTCACCAATGCGCAGCATTTCGATTCGTTTATCGGCAGCACCACGCTGCCCGGTTACGACACCGATTTCGTGCCACTGCACCGCTACTTCATCCTGGCGATGGATGCGATTTACAACAACCTGCGGGCTGGTACCGCGTTGCCGCCCAGCCAGGTGGTGCGGACCACGCCGCGTGGCGGCATACCCGGTCAGGCGCCGGCCATCGCGGCGACCAACGTACCGGTGTTCGCTACGGCGCCGGCGGCGGCCGACCAGATCACCTTTGCCAATAACGTGGTGACGATCCCGGATTGATTTTGGCTTCTGCAGGAAAAACCGGCGCTCAGTCGCCGGTTTTTTTTTCGGCTGCACGAAGACTGATGTAACCTCTCGCACCATGATTGAGCCGAAACACCTGCCGCCTTCATCCGCGCTGCCAGCCCACCTGCCCACGCTGGATGGACTGCGGGGCATCGCCATTCTGCTGGTGATGGTGCACATGTTCAGCCTGTTCGAACCGCACCCCGGCCTCGTCGCCTATTTCTATTTCAAGTTCAACTACGTGGGCTGGATCGGCGTGCAGCTGTTTTTTGTGCTGAGCGGCTTTCTCATCACCGGCATTCTGCTCGATTCGCGTACCAGCGAAAATTACTACCGGTCGTTTTTTGCCCGCCGTGCGCTGCGCATTTTCCCGCTGTACTTTGCCGTGCTGATCATCGCCTTCGTGCTGGTGCCGATGTTTGGCTCCGTGCCAACAGCGATCGCACGCGACCAGCCCAACCAGCTCTGGTTGTGGACCTACATGGGCAACTGGGCCGAGATACTCGGTATCGGCAGCAAGACTTTTCCGCACTTCTGGTCATTGGCGGTGGAGGAACAGTTCTACCTGCTGTGGCCGTTCGTTATCTACCGGCTGTCACCGGAAAAATGCCTGCGTTTTTGCGTCGCGCTGGCCGTGGCGAGTTTCGCCGTTCGCTGCTGGCTGGTGTGGGGCGGCGCTTCGCACGAAACGATCTATCCCAATTCGTTTTGCCGCATGGATGCGCTGGGGCTGGGTGCCGCCGCCGCCGCTGCGTTCCGCATACCGGCTTGGCGCGAGCGGCTGATCGCCCGGCGCAATATCCTGCTGCGCCCCGCGTTCATCCTCACGCTGATCGGGATTGTCGTGACGCGCGGCTTCTGGCACATGACCACGATAGGTCAAACAATGGGCTACTCCCTGCTGTCGGTGATTTTCGTCATGCTGCTGGCGACTGCCGTGGCCCACGATCAGGCCGATGCCAGTCGCGAGGCAAGCGCGGCCACCCGATTGTCGCGCTGGGCAGGTTTGTTGCGATGGGGGCCACTGCGCATGATCGGCAAATACAGTTATGGCATGTATGTGTTTCACAAGCCGCTGCACGATTTTGCCGGGGCGCCGCTGGTGCAGGCGCTGGGCCTGCCGGCCCGGCAATCGGTGGTGGCCGATATGTTCTATGTGCTGGTCATGGTGATCGCGACGCTGGCGGTGGCAGCCGTGTCCTACCATCTGTTCGAAATTCATTTCCTCGGCATGAAGCGTTATTTCACGCCGCGACTCAATGCCTGATTCAATTTGATGGAGTAAAGACTAGATGATGCGTAGCGCGATTCGATCCTTGCTATTGGCGGCGAGCTTGCTGGCGAGCGGGCTGGTGTGGGCACAGCCGACGGTGATGCTGGTGCGGCACGGCGAAAAGCTCGACAGTTCTCGAGACTCGGTGCTTTCGCCCGCAGGCGAGGCGCGCGCACTGCGGCTGGCACAAATGCTGGCGGCATCGGGCATCCGTGCCATCTACACCACCGAGTATCGCCGCACGATATTGCTGGCAGCGCCGCTGGCGAAGCAATTGGTCGTTACGCCGGTGGCGGTGCCCGGCGCCGATCAGGATGCGTTGCTGAAGCGCATTGGCTCGCACAAGTCGAACGAGACGGTGCTGGTCGTCGGCCACAGCAACACCGTACCGGCGATACTCAAGGCACTGGGGCACACAGAGGAAGTGAAGATCGACGAGAGCGAATTCGACAATCTGTTCGTGCTGGTACCTAAGGAAGGCAAGGCGCCGGCGGTGGTGAGGTTGAAGTACTAGCGTTGAGGTACCGGCGGTCGCGCCGACCGCCTAGCCCGAAAACGAAACTCCAGCATTGGTGGGGGTTCTGGACTGAAAATGCCCGGAAAGCCGCGCCAATGCTGGAGTTTTTACTTGTTCTGCTAGGGCAGGATGGCGTTCATCCGCGCTTTGATCGCGGACACATCGGCGGCCGTGATGCTGCCGGAGGCATTGATGTCGTAGAAGAAATTGCTGGAGTCCGCAACCTGTCCGGTCCTCGCCTTGATGGCCGAGATATCCATCTGCGTCACGCCACGCGAACTGTTCACGTCACCCGCCAAAAATCCCAGCGATACCGACACATTGAGCCCCACGCCGGAAACGCCGGTGAGCGAGACCGTGGTGCGCTCACCATTGCCAATGTTGTCCAGCGTGACGATGACTTCATTGCCGCTGACAGTGGCGATCGCCGAACCGGTCGTGGTTGCGGCTGTGCCGCTTGAAGTGATCGGGATATCGAACTGGAATACGATTTGGTGGCCGCTGCCGGCACCACCAGCGATGCGTGGCTCCACCGTTACGTCACCGCCCATCGCGGCGCGGCGGTTCAGCGGCAAATCGAATGTTCCTGCCGTGCCATGCACCTTGCGCGACACCACGCCGGTCAGAACCGGGACGGGCGCGACCGGGGTGACATCAAGCGCATTGGAAGCGGCACCCTGGCCAGCCGAGTTTTCCGCCTTCACACTGCAGCTGTAGGTGCTGCCATTGGTGAGCCCGGTGACATTCAGCGGAGACGCCCAGCCGCTGGCGGTGACGGTGGTCGGTCCCACGCAACTGGCGTTGTATGACGTGATGGTTGCGCCGCCGTTTGATGCCGGTGCGGTGAAACTCAATTGTGCGCTGGCATTGCCGGCTGCGGCTAATGTCAGTGTCGGCGCGCCGGGAACCGACGGGCCGGGCGTGGTGAACGACACAGTGGTGTTGGGCCAGATTGGATTTTGCGGGGCCTGCAGTTCCCGCACGCGATTGATCGTGACGGTGTAGGTTGTGCTGACGGCGAGGGGCGAGGTGGTCAAGATCACCGCCGCAGGATCGGTGTCGGCCACGGCTTGAGTCACCGTAGCGTCGTTGTCCAGCTTGTAGTTGGTGGCGAGCATCGCGCTCGGTGCTTCCAGTGGACGATTGAACACGAGCTTTACCTGCGTTTCACTGAGCCGCGTCGCCGAGGTAACGTTGTAGCCGTAGTTCATCCATTCGCTGTACAGCGACAGTACGCGCTGGTCTGGCACATTGCGCGCGATCGGCGGCATTGGTTGATTGCCGGGCAGGGCACTGTCGCGGACATAGAGTCGGGATATCGAAGGGTTCCCACGCACCAATCCGTTGAACGGTGCACCAAAAATATTGGTGGTTTCGCTCGGTGTTTCGAAGCGCATGTCGTAGATGGGACCGATGTTCTGCGGCATGTGGCAGTGCGAGCAATTGGACGCCAGATAGGAGCGGACGCGATGCTCGTAGGTGGCGGTGGTGTCGTTGACGTCAACCGCTTCGTCGTAAGTCGACGGGTCGGCGATGGCGACGTTGAACATGTTCAGTTGATTGAGTGTGTGCAGCTGGTTTGCGGTGCGTCCGGTGGCGGCATAGGTCAGATCGCCGTTCAATTGCGCGGTACGCAGGCCCAGCACCATGCCTGCCTTGGCGTTGTGGCAGGTGGTGCAATCATCCGGCCCCGGAAAAGTGTAGAGCTGTTGCCGCGTCGAGCCGTCTGCCTGAATGATGTTGAGTGTTACGTCTTCGCGCGCATTGACGATCGTCGGGTCGTCGGTATAGACGCCGCCCGTGGGCAGGCCCCAGCGATAAGTTGCGCCGCGAATGGTGCCGTCGGCGTTGCGAATCAGCAGACGGGTTTCCAGCCGGCGTATCGGGTCGATGGCACCGGGGCGCTCATCCACCTTCATGTCGAAGTTCTTGATGATCACCGTACCGTTGGGGAACGTCCAGTTGCCCGTGGGGGAAAACCCGATCTTCGGCGATAGTACGGGATCGTTCGGCTGGGTGCTGTCGAACGGCACGCCGATGTAGCGCGACTTGTCGGCGCCGTCCGTCCATAGCGGTGAATTGAGCACATAAGGGATGTAGCCGGCTTTCGGTGTGCGGCTGGCGAGATCGGTGAATACGCCGGCTGCCGACAGCGTTGCCGGCATGGCTTGGCTGGTCGCGGTGGGCAAAAGTCCGTCGTTATAAGCGCCTATCGTTGCGCGCGAATCGAGGCCTGCGGTGCCGTCCGCACGGCTGATGAGCGTGGTGCCCGATGCTGCGGCCAGACCCAGCAACAGCAATGCGAGGCGAAGCCTGATGCTGGCATATCCGCTTCGCGTCGATGTGGCGCGTGCGACGTAGCGATGAAATGACTTTTGCGTGTGCAAGATGATCTCCCAGTCATCAATTTACGCGAGGGGGTTCTGCTTTAGCAAACCCGCAGAAGTAAAAACGGAATATCGGCGGTGCGGCGCCGTGCTGCGTTCCGGCATCAGACCCGGTCTTTTGCGATCCGGTTCCTGAGGCGACTCTCGTCGGGCGAAAGTCCTACACGATAGGCGAAGACAGCCTTGCCGAGTGTGATCGGCATCACACTCGGCGTTGGTTTTTCAATTTACTGAGGCGCTATTGGAGAATTCTGCCGGCTCGTGCTTTCATCGCCGACATATCTGCGCTGCCGATGGTGCCGGAAGCGTCCAGGTCAAAGCGGAAATTGACTTCACTTATCGGCTGGCCTAGTTGGGTCTTCATGGCAGCAATATCGGCGGCGGTGACGCGCAGACTCTTGGTAACGTCTCCAGCGAGAAATCCCAGCGCTGCTGATGCGTTGACCGAGCCATTGACCCCGGTAATACTGATACCTACGCGACGGTTGTCGGCGATATCTGACAAGGTGACGATGACTTCGGAGCCGCTGGCGGTTGCGGTGGCGGTACCGATCGGCGTACTGCCGGCATCCACGGCAGTGACAGTGCCGGGAACTGAAATGTTCTGGTTGAAGCGGAACACGATGTTGTGCGACTGTCCTGAAAGGCGCGGCTCAATCGTCACGGCGCCACTGATAGGCGCCGAGCTGTCAATCGGCAAATTGAAACTGCCGGCGGCGCCATGAGCCTTGCGCGACGCGACGCTCAGCAGCGCAAGCGGTTCGGCGGCCGATGGTGTGCCGCTGACGGTCGATGAGGAAGCGCCGGTACCCGCAGAGTTGATTGCCGCCACGCTGCAGTCGTAGGTGCTGCCGTTGGACAAGCCGCTGACAATCACGGGCGATGCCGAGGCCGAGCCGGTGATGCCGCCCGGTGTGCAGGCGGCGATGTAGCCGTTGATTGGTGAGCCGCCGTCGCTGGCGGGAGGAGTGACATGGAGCGCAAGCAGCCCGTCGCCCGCGACTACCTGGCTTATCGACGGAGCGCTCGGTGGCACGGGGGCAATCGACGTAAAAGTAGCGATGACGCTGCAATCGGCGTTGATCGCGTTGGTGGTGTACGTGTTGCCGACAAGCGTGCCGCCGCACGTGCCGCCAACAGATGAAGAGTATCCGGACAAGGCATTGATCGTGAACATCGCGGTGCTGCCCGCGTCGATGGTCTGCGCGGTCGCAGGAGCGATGCTGCCGCCGGCACTGGTGGAGGGGGTGACCACAAACGCGGCGCGGGTGGTGGAAACGAAGGTGAAGCTGCGGGTGCCGATGGTCAGCGTTGTTGTTGTGGCGGTGCTGCCTGCGCTTGAACTGGTATGCCGCACGCATAGATTGGTGGCGTTGGCGATGGTCGCCGTTGTCGAGGAAAAGACCGCACCGCAGCCGATCGAGTATTCGCCGCCGGTGATGGAGATGGCCGAGGTCACGCCAAGGCCGGTAATGCGCACGGTGTTCGATGTCTGCACGGAGTTACGCGTGACATTCGAAAGCGGAAAAAAACGGATCTGATCCGGCGTATTGTCGGTGGAGGAAGAGAAGCTGTAGATGCGTCCGTTGGAATAATTGGCCAGGTACAGCTCGCTGGTTCCACCGGTCGCGCTGGACTCTCCTTCGCCAAAGGTGCTGACCTGTGCGGTCGGCGTGAGCTGGGTGAAGGTCGATGAGTTGACGGGGGCGGACCATAGCCGGCTGAAGGAAAAATCGCCGAATATGTACAGGCCGGCCAGATCGGGCGTGCTTTGGCCACGGTATACATAACCGCCGGTAACGGATACACCCTGACCGTGGTCGTACTCAAGCATCGGTGCTACATAGTTGACCGGCGCGACGCAGTTGCTGGACGGGTTATAGCAGTGATTGCCTTCCCAAACCCTCCAACCATAGTTGGCGCCTCCAGCAGCACCAGCGGGCTGCCGGTTGATCTCCTCCCAGGCGCCTTGCCCGACATCGCCAATGTAAAGATCGCCGGTAGCGCGATCAAAGCTCATGCGCCAGGGATTGCGCACACCCCACGCCCAGATTTCAGGCCGGGCGGGAACTCCTCCAGGTCCGGTGCCGCCGGCAAAGGGGTTGGTCGGTGGAACGATGTAGGTCGGGGCATTGATGTCGATGCGCAGAATCTTGGCCAGCAATGTGTTCAGGTTTTGCCCGGCATTGAACGGGTCACCGCCGCTGCCGCCATCGCCGACACCCGCGTACAGATAGCCATCCGGGCCGAAGCGCAATGCACCGCCGTTGTGATTGTCGTAGGTCGAGTGCCCTATGGTCAGAATGGTTTGGCGTGTGGCCGGGTCGGCCCGATTGGGTTGATTGGCGAGGCAACACTGGAATCGTGCAATGACAACGTCCCCCGTGCTGCGGCCTTCCATGGCGACAGAAGTGTAGTAAACGAAGAAATAGCCATTGCTCGCATATTGCGGATGAAATGCGAGCCCAAGCAGGCCGCGTTCGCCACCGGTGGCGACAAGGCCGGTCATGTCGAGAAATGGCGTGGACACCAGCGTGCCGTTCTCAATCACGCGGATGCGCGCATTGCCCTGCTCGACGATGAACAGTCGTCCACTGCCGTCACCTGCGTTGGCGATGTCCACCGGTGCGGATAGCCCCGACACCATTTCGCTCAAGGTAACGTTGGCGTGGGTTTGCGGGGCAAGAAGGGAAAACAGAGCAGTTAACAGCAGGACACGTAGGCGCGACATTGAAATCTCCGAATCTGAGAGCCTCCCTGCAGGCTTTCAAAAAGTGCGCGCTTAATCTTGTTGTTATGCCGATACCTTAACGTAGCGGCAGCGACTTCGCAATGGAATGCGGCGCTTATTTTTCTGTGGCTAAAGCGCCAAACTCGGCTGCTGTCATCCGCACCAGATGCCATTCCGGCATGATGGTCGCGCCCAGCGACTTGTAAAACTGGATGGACGGTTCGTTCCAATCCAGTACCCGCCACTCGAAGCGGCCGCAATCGCGCCGCTGCGCCAGCGCAGCAAGATACTTCAGCAGCGCTTTGCCGTAACCCTTGCCGCGTACCGATGGGATAACGAACAAGTCTTCGAGATAGAGACCGGGTTTGCAGAGAAAAGTCGAGAAGGTGGTGAAGTACAGCGCCAGTCCTACCGGTTTGCCGTTTTCCTCGGCAATCACGCATTCACAGGAAGGCCGCTCGCCGAACAGCGCCGTGTGCAACATTGCTTCACTGCCGGTGATCATGTGTTCGAGTTTTTCGTACACCGCAAGCTGGTGGATCAGGTCGAACAAGGCGGGAACGTCGGCGGGGGTGGCGGGGCGGATGAGGAAGTTGTTCATGATTTCAAAAATTGTTTTTCCATTCGCGGATGGATGCAAAGATTTCGTGGTTGGCCCTCAAGGCGCGGCCAGCGCGGCCTTCAGCGGCGGCAACGACGGCGGGCGAATCCCAGCGCAGGAACGGATTGGTGGCGAGCTCCAATGCAATGGTCGAAGGCAGGGTGGGCTGATTGCGATGGCGCTTTGCTGCGCAAAACGCCTTGCGCAATTTGAGATCGGCGTTGTCCGGCTCCACGGCTTCGGCAAAGCGGATATTGGACATCGTGTACTCGTGCGCACAGTACACACGGGTATGACCGGGCAGTTCTTTCAGCTTCGCGAGAGATTTGGTCATCTGCGCAGCCGTGCCTTCAAACAGCCGTCCGCAGCCGCAGGCAAACAGGGTGTCGCCGCAGAACAGCATGTCCTGTCCCACGTAAGCTATGTGGCCGGCGGTATGTCCAGGGACGTCGAGAACATTCAGTTCAAGTTCAACACCGGGCAAAACAACGCGTTCACCCTCTTTGAGCGCCATAGTGCGCGCCGGGATTTTCTCCCCCGCCGGGCCGTAAACGGGAATTTGGCCACGCAGATCGAGAAAATCCAGCATCGCCTCGACACCGCCGACGTGATCGGCGTGATGATGGGTGCAAAGGATCCCGCTGAGCGTCAGATTCTGCGCCGTAAGAAAATCGATCACCGGACTAGCGTCGCCCGGATCGACTGCAACCGCGTTCCGGCCATTGTGAATGACCCACAAGTAGTTGTCGGAAAAAGCCGGGACGGGATGGACCTGAAGCACGGGAATCGCGATGAATCGATTAGAATGAATGCATGGTTCATTCGAGTTTACACGACTGGTTTTGCTCGCCTTTGGGCGAGTATCTGATCGAACGCGAGCGTGCGTGGCTGGATCAGGTGGTGCCGGATATTTTTGGCTATCACGCCATCCAACTGGGCTTGCCGGCAATCGATTTGCTGCGCGAGTCGCGCATTTCGCATCGTGTGACGGTGGATCCGCAGCCCGGTGCCGATGTGCGTGCGCAATGGCATGAGCTGCCATTCGAAACACAGAGCGTGGATTTGTGCGTGCTGCCGCATGTACTGGAATTCAGCGACAACCCCCACGAAATTCTGCGCGAGATCGACCGCGTGATGCGGCCCGAGGGGCGCATCCTGATTGTCGGCTTCAACCCGTGGAGCCTGTTCGGTACCCGGCGCCTGTTCAAGTCGGATGGCTACCCCTGGCAGGGCCAGTTCGTGTCATTGATTCGCATGAAGGACTGGCTGCAGTTGTTGGGTTTCGAGCCCTCAGCGGGCAAGCTCGCCTGCTACATTCCGCCCTGCGAATCTGCCGTATGGCAGCGCCGCTGGAGTTTTATGGAGCGCATGGGCGACCGCTGGTGGGGCGTGGGCGGTGGCGTGTACATGCTTGAGGCGATCAAGCGGGTGCAGGGTATGCGCCTGATCACGCCGGCATGGAGTGACCAGAAAGTCCGTGAGCGCAAATTTGCTGCGGCAGCCAAGCGCAGCGGCGGCAAGCTGGCCGACGCCGCGCGTTCAACAACACATCTCAGATTGATTAAATGAGCGCAGTGGAGATTTATACCGACGGGGCCTGCAAGGGCAACCCGGGCGTCGGTGGCTGGGGCGCTTTGTTGCGCATGGGGACTATCGAGAAGGAGTTGTTTGGCGGCGAGGCCAACACCACCAACAACCGCATGGAAATGACTGCGGTGATTGAAGCGCTGCGGGCGCTGACGCGTAGCTGCGATGCAATTGTCTATACCGATTCGTCGTATGTGCAAAAAGGCATCAGCGAGTGGATTCACGGCTGGAAGCGCAACGGCTGGAAAACGGCGGACAAGAAGCCGGTGAAGAACGCTGACCTGTGGATCAAGCTCGACGAACTTGCGCGCCAGCATCGCATCGATTGGCGTTGGGTAAGGGGCCACGCCGGTCACCCCGAAAACGAACGCGCCGATGCGCTCGCCAATCGCGGCGTCGAATCGGTACTCGCTAATGCGGGAAAATCATGAGCCGGCAAATCGTCCTCGATACCGAAACCACCGGCCTCGATCCCGCGCAGGGGCATCGCATCATTGAAATTGCCTGCGTGGAAATGATCGGCCGCCGTCTGACGAAG
>JAEUNB010000221.1 GCA_016790625.1 Betaproteobacteria bacterium
CGGCTCCACCGATGTGACCATGCGTGTGCTGGCGGAAACGACGTCCAAATATCTGGGGCAGCCGATCATCGTCGAAAACAAGCCCGGCGCCGGTGGCACGCTGGGCGTGACTGCATTGCAGACGGCAGCAAACGACGGCTACACCATCACCCAGGTGCCGCTGGGCGTGTTCCGCCTGCCATTCACCACCACTGTGACTTACGATCCGATGAAGGACATCACCTATGTCATCGGCATCTCCGGCTACACCTTTGGCACCGTGGTACCGGCCGATTCACCGTTCAAGTCGATGAAGGATATGGCGGATTACGCCAAGGCCAATCCGGGCAAGCTGACCTGGGGCTCGACCGGCATCGGCACCGCGCCGCATCTGATGATGGAAGAGTGGATGCTGAATGAAGGCCTGTCGATGAATCACATCCCGTACAAGGGCAGCGCAGACCAGATGGCCGCTCTGCTGGGCGGGCACGTGATGGCTGGAGCGGATGCTACCGGCTTCGGGCCGCACGTGGATGCGGGCAAGCTCAGGTTGCTGGCGACCTGGGGCGAGCGCCGTACCAAACGCTGGCCGCAGGTGGGCACGATGAAGGATCTGGGCTATGGCATCGTTTCCAATTCACCTTACGGAATTGGCGCACCCAAGGGCACTGATCCGGCCATCGTTAAGATACTGCACGATGCTTTCAAGAAGGGCATGGAAGATGCCGCGCATGTGGCCATCATGGACAAGTACGATCAGGAACTGATCTACATGTCGAGTGCGGACTACACCAAGTTTGCCCGCGACACGATGGAGAAGGAACGCAAGCTGCTCGAGAAACTGGGCCTGACGAAGAAGTGAGGTTGCGGCGGGGGCATGCGGTAAAGTGGCGGCATGAAGCGCACCAACTTTTTCCGTTTCCACCGCATCGTTTCCTCGCCTTTCGTTGCAATGATTGCGGCGCTGGCATTCGCCGTGCCCGCCCTTGGACAGAAGCCGGGCGCGGCACTCGCTCCCGGCGAATATGTCAGCGAACGCAGCCGCGGCCTGCTCACGCTGAAGCCCGGCAAAAGTGGCGCGCTGTTATTTTCGATCGAATCGGTCGGCGCGAACGCGCACACCTGCGCGCTGGAGGGCGAGTTGCGTGCCGGCCGAGCCACGCTTGAAGGCGCGGAGGAAAAAGATCCGTGCATTGTCACCATGGCACCGACGGCCGCCGGCATCGAGGTGAAGGGCAGTGCGTCGGGCTCCTGCCAGTACTACTGTGGCATGCGTGCCACTTTCGAGGCCACCTACTTCCAGCCGGCGCCTGTGTGCCGCGAAAAAGCGGTGACGGCAACCCGCAATGCGTTCAAGCAACTGTACGACGCGAAGAAATTCGCCGAAGCAAGGAGCACGCTGGAGCCACTATTGAAAGATTGCCTGCGATCGCTTTACTGGCTGGACGAAGGCCGCATCCGCAACGATCTCGCCGTCACGCTGCACAAGCTGGGTGACCTGGCCGGGTGTCGCGAGGTGCTCAAGCCACTCGCGAACGATGCGCGCGCCAGCAATGAGGAGCTGCAGGACCGCTATCCGCCAACCGATCTGGAGTCCGTGATGCCGATCGTGCGTTCGACGCGGACCAATCTCAAATTGTGCGGTGCGAAGTAGCGACCGCTGGGGGACTCAATCCGGGAACAGAAACTCTTCGCCGTTGGTCTTGATGCCAACCTTGCCGAGCCAGTCCGGTCCCAGTTCGCCGCCGGGCGATGTATCGGTGCACTTCAGGTGGGCGATTCGTTTGCCATCACGTTCGACGACAATGCCGTCTTTCTCGCGCGTCTCGCCTTTCGGTCCCCATTTGCCGATGCCGGTGTAAATCACATAGCCGAACGGTCCTTTGCGAAAGCGCATCCATGCGCCGCCACCGCCGGTGAAGGGAACGTTTTCACCCGTGGCCGATTGTGGCGGAACGGGCTGTCCCTCGGGCAACATCAGTTCCAGCGGCTCGCGCGAATCGGGTTTGCCAAAACGGTATTGCACATAGCCGCGCGTGGGCGAGGCATCCTTCGATGCGCACACCGAGACCATTTTTGCGCCGGCACGGCAGCTGTAGACCACGGTTTCCAGCGGCGTGCAGAACGAGGTCTGACCGGCAACCGCCGGTTTTTTGGCTGGCGCGACCGGCACCTTGGCCGCCTCCAGCACCTTGACCGCAACCACCAGCGGTATTAAGTCGGATTTCTTGCAGTTGATATCGCCCTGGCAGGACTCGGCCATTACCTTTGCCATCTTGTAGGTCAGCGCGACGCGTTTGCCGATCAGCGCTTTCTTGCGCATGCAGAGATCGAAGTCGCCGCTCTCGAAAAATTCTGCGCCGTTGTCGTCCTTCATCACCATGGAGCAGGCGATGTCGCCATCCTGCAGGTCAAGTATGGTACCGATGGCGTTTTTGGTTTCCTTGCCGATTTTGACGGTGGCCGGTTGTGCGGCGGCAGGGGCTGCAAACGCGAGGGCGAGCAGGATGGTTATGAAGCTCGGGGCAAAGCAGCGCATGAGAGTGCCTTTTTTCTTTTAGGGTTGAGTGTCAGGTGGCAAGTTAGCACGCACCTTACGCGCGCGGCAATGCGCTGCCCGGTATATTGCTGAAAAGATCGGACTACAACCGAATATGAAGAACAAGAATATCGCCATCGTCGGCGCGGGCTTCGCCGGCCTGGCCAGTGCCACGCTGCTGGCGCGACCGGGACATCGCGTTACCGTTTACGAAAAATTTGCCGAGCCGCGCTCGGTCGGTGCCGGCGTACTGGTGCAGCCAACCGGGCTTGCTGCCATGCGGGTGCTGGGAATCGAGCGGGAAATAATCGATGCCGGTGGACGTGTCGAGCATCTGTGGGGCGTGACGCCAACCGGCCGCGCGGTGATCGACATTCATTACGCCGACTGGCGGAGAGACGCATTCGGTGTCGGCCTGCATCGCGGTGTGCTGTTCAACGCCTTGTGGCGTCAGGCGTTGGCGGCGGGTGTGGAGATCGTCACCGGTAAGTCGGTGGATCAGCTCGACGTGCTGACTTCGGCTTTCGATCTAACCATTGTTGCCGATGGTGCGCATTCGCAACTGCGCGCGCAGACCGGCTTGACGGTTCACCATCGTGTATATCCATGGGGTGCGCTGTGGGCGGTGCTGCCCGATCCGGACAATCTTTATGCGCAGCGCATGACGCTGCTGCAGTGGTATCGGCGTGCCGGGCAAATGCTCGGCATCATGCCGACCGGAAAGCGGCCGGAGGACGATGCGACGGTGATCAGCCTGTTCTGGAGCTTGCGGGCGGACAAGCTGCTGGCGTGGCGCGAGCGCGGCCTGGAAGCGTGGAAAGCCGAAGTCCGCGCACTCAATCCGGATGCGGAATCGCTGCTGTCGCAGATTGACACGCCCGAGCAACTGGCGTGGGCGCAATATGCCGACGTGGTGATGCCGCGCTATCACACCGACCGGCTGGTGGTGATTGGCGATGCAGCGCATGCGACCAGTCCGCAACTGGGGCAGGGCACCAATCTCGCGCTGCTGGATGCGGTGACGCTGGCTGAATGCATTGAGCGATCTTCCGCCATCAGTAATGCGCTGGATAAATACACGCGTTTGCGGAAATCGCATCTGCATTTTTACGGCTTGATGAGCCGCCTGCTGACGCCCGTGTTTCAAAGCGATCAAAAGCTGCTGCCGTGGTTGCGCGATGCGATTATGGCGACCACGTCAAAGTGGCCGATTGCGCGCGACATCAACCGGCAGGTGCTCGTCGGTGTGCGCGGTGGATGGCTGCGTGGCGAAGCGAGGCACTGGCTGGGAGAGCCGTAGCGCTCCCAGCCGGATGAAAATCAGTTCACGCGGCGGA
>JAEUNB010000251.1 GCA_016790625.1 Betaproteobacteria bacterium
ATCTCGGCGCGCATGACGGGAACATTGCCATCGGAGACGCCAAGGGATTTTGCGAACTCCGCATCGACCGCGGGCAACTTCGGTGCATTAATGACTTTTGCCGACACGGTGAATTGAACGGTCTTGCCAGCCAAGTCTTGCTGATAGTCTGCCGGGAAAGTCAGATCAAACGTTTTCTCCTGCCCGCCGCTCATGCCAATCAACGCGGCCTCGAAATCAGGCAGCATGCGCCCCTCGCCCAGCACCACGCCGAAATTCTGCGCCTCACCGCCTTGAAACGGCTCACCATTAAGCTTGCCTGCAAAATCAATGACAACGAAATCGCCTTTCTGGGCAGGGCGATCCGTCTTATCGTAAGTCGCTCGCTGTTTGCGCAGCGTCTCAATCGTGTTATCGACGTCAGCATCGCTTACCGTAGCAGCCGGGCGATTGAGCTTGGCTCCGGCCAGCGAACCCAGTTTGACTTCCGGATAAATCTCGAAGGTTGCAGTGAACTCAAATTTGTCGGCCGCCTGTCCCGAGTTTGCAGGAGCGAACCTAGGATAACCGGCGACGCGCAGATTCTGACCCTTCACGGCATCGGCAAAGGACTTCTGCACTGAATCGGACATGACTTCTTGACGCACCTGAAACCCGTATTGATTCGCGACAATGTTGAACGGAACCTTGCCCGGGCGGAAACCAGACATCTTGGCCGTGCGCGCAATCTGCTTGAGGCGCGACGTGATCTGAGATTCGATTTCGACTGCGGGCAGAGACAGCGTCAGGTTGCGTTCAAGACGACTGGTTTGGGTAACTTGTGCTTGCATGACCATTCCTTAGTGCATTGATTGCTCGCGCCCCGGCAACCAGCTGGCTGCGCTTATGAGACGTCGAAAAATAGATATTGTTGGTGCGAAAGAAGGGACTCGAACCCCCACGCCGTGAGGCGCTGGAACCTAAATCCAGTGCGTCTACCAATTCCGCCACTTTCGCCAGGAAACCACTCTATTATTTTACCGCAAACCCCTTTGCTGCGCGCGAATCGACCACCACTAAATTGCCCGCTTGGGCGTGAAAGTACTTGTTTTGCCAATATAATTCCGTCACATCGTTTCCACCGTCGTGCCGTGCCTGTAGATCACTACGAGAATTTCCCCGTCGCTTCGTGGCTGCTGCCTTCAAGGTTGCGCCAGCCAATCGAGACCATCTATTTTTTCGCCCGTACTGCGGACGACTTTGCCGATGAAGGCACACTTTCCGGCGCCGAGAGACTGGGTTTGCTGGATGACTATCGCCACGAACTCGATCTGATAGCGGCAGGCTCGACATCCACCAAACCGTTGTTTCAGAAGCTGGCTGCCGTAATTGCGGAACACAACCTGCCTATCACGCTGTTTTACGATTTGCTAGACGCATTCTCGCAGGACGTAAACAAGGTTCGTTATCAAACCTACGCGGAATTAATGGACTATTGCCGCCGCTCCGCCAACCCAATCGGACGCTTGTTGCTACACCTCTACCGCAAAACCAGCCCGCAAAATCTTTCGTGGAGCGATGCTATTTGTTCGTCGCTTCAACTGATCAATCATTGGCAGGACGTGGCAATCGACTACGCAAAAGTCAAAGGAGGCCGCATTTATCTTCCTCAAGAAGACCTTGCAAGTTTCGGGCTGAGCGATTTGGATATCGCAACCAGTACCGACAGCGCGGCCTGGACACAATTGATGGCATTCCAGTGCAGTCGTGCGCGAGATTTGATGAATTCCGGGCGCCCATTGGGCAACGCCCTTCCCGGCCGAATTGGCGCTGAGTTACGAACGATTATTGCCGGGGGTTCCGCTATCCTGACCAAAATTGATGCTGCGCGCGGCGATGTATTTCGCCACCGACCGAAATTGACCGCATGGGATTGGCTCAAGATCGGACCACGGGCACTACTGCCAATATGAGCCCTGACCAGTATTGCCAGGAGCGCGCAGCGAAAAGCGGATCGAGCTTTTACTACAGTTTTCGTTTTCTTCCCGAGGACCGGCGCAGGGCCATTACTGCGCTTTATGCGTTTTGTCGTGAAGTTGACGATATTGCCGACGAGGTCAGCGACGTTGCCATCGCGAGAACCAAGCTTGCCTGGTGGCGAACAGAGGTGGCCAACCTTTTCGCGGGACATCCTCAACATCCGGTCACGCAAGCTTTGCAACAGGCGACCTTGGAGTTCAGCGTCGATCAGCAGCGATTGAATGAAATTATCAATGGCATGGAGATGGATCTCACCCATCATCGCTACAAGGATTTTGAGTCGCTTAAACTTTATTGCCACCGCGTAGCTGGTGTGGTCGGGCAGCTGTCCGCATCAATTTTCGGCTTTCAGCACGAAAAAACACTGGTTTATGCGGAAAATCTGGGGTTGGCATTCCAGATGACCAACATCATCCGAGATGTCGGGGAGGATGCGCGCCGGGGTCGCATCTACCTACCCCAAGACGAGTTGCAGCAATTCGGCGTCGATATCGATGACTTGCTTAATGCGCAACGGACGAACAATTTCGTTCGCCTGATGGCTTTCCAAGCCGAACGTGCCGAAACAATTTACGACACTGCATTCGCTGCCCTGCATTCCGACGACCGGAAAACGCAACGCCCCGGCCTTATCATGGCGGCAATCTATCGGACCTTGTTGGCAGAAATTAGGCGCGATGGTTTCATGGTGCTGACTCAACGCACTTCGCTCACCCCGTTGCGCAAGCTTTGGATCGCATGGCGCACCTGGGTTGCAACCTGAAAATGACGCAAATCGCCAATCGACGACAGATTGCTGTCGTCGGCGGTGGTTATGCAGGTATGGCTGCAGCTGTCTCTTTGGCCGAACAGAACATCAACGTCACGGTCTTCGAGTCTGCAAGAATATTGGGAGGTCGCGCGCGCAAGATCAGCTATCGCGACCAGGAATTGGACAACGGCCAACATATTCTGTCCGGCGCCTACAGCGAGTTGCTACGCTTGATGGAGATTGTTGGCGTTGATAGCCGGGCCTGTATTCGAGCGCCACTGACCCTGAACATGCCGCCGGCATTTCTGCTGCAAGCCCCGCGCTGGATCGCGCCATTTCACTTGCTGGGCGCCATGTTCACTGCCAGGGGGCTGACAATCCGGGAAAAGTTATCCGCCATGCGTTTTGTATCGCACCTGCGCGCAAGACAGTTTCGTGTGGATGACAACCAAACGGTCGAGGATTTGTTTGTCGCGCATAAGCAGCCGGAAGCAGTGATCAAATACCTGTGGCAGCCGTTGACCGTTTCGGCGCTCAATACCCCTGTCTGCACGGCATCGGCGCAGATATTTGCCAATGTCGTTCGCGACGCCTTAATCGCCACTCGCAAAGCCAGCGATCTGCTGCTTCCTCGGCGAGACCTGTCGGCGGTGTTTCCCGAACCCGCGGCAGATTGGATCGAACGGCACGGCGGCCAGGTGAATCTGGGGGTCAGGGTCAAGTCGATCAGCGGTACATCAGGATGTTTTCAGGTCGAAACCGACATATCCACAACAAAGTTTGACGCGGTTATTGTCGCCGCTGGGCCGCATCAACTCGCCACAATTGCAATGCCAAGTGGCACGCTGACCCCATTTAAGTTCGAATATGAACCAATTGTGACTGTCTATCTCATGTTCGACTCGGAAGTTACATTGACAAAGCCGATGATTGGGCAAGCCGATGGCATCGTTCAGTGGTTTTTTGATCGCCGCCAAATGGTGGACCGGGCCGTATCAGGCAGCGGTTTGATCGCGGCAGTCATTTCCGCCTCAGGTTCACACCAGGAACTTTCGCAGGACGAACTTGCTGCCGTCGTACTGCGAGAACTGACCATTCACGCCGGTGCACTGCCAAAACTCGTCTGGCATAAGGTCGTTGTCGAAAAATTTGCCACTTTTGCCTGCACTCCAGCCGCGCAGGAACAGAGGCCAGATGTGGTCACTCGAACGCCCGGCATTTTTCTTGCTGGCGACTACTGCGCCGGTGACTATCCGGCAACGCTGGAGGGTGCGGTGCGTAACGGAATACGTGCCGCGTCCAAGGCTGCGGACTTCCTCAGACATAGAGACACGAAATAATGCTGCCCACGATTCACTTGCCTGATGGCTACAAACCCGCATCCGATGTTCTGCAGGATCGCGTCATTCTGGTCACCGGTGCCGGCCAAGGCATCGGCCGAACGGCTGCGCTCGAGTATGCCCGTCATGGCGCAACTGTAGTTCTGCATGGTCGAAACGTGCAAAAGCTCGAGGCGGTATACGACGAAATCGAAGCTGCCAGGCTCCCGCAACCTGCCATTTTGCCGCTCGATTTTTCCAAGTCGACGCAGCCCGATCTGGACGGATTGGCCCAGTCAATTCACACCACGCTCAAGAGGCTAGACGGAATTTTGCATGGCGCCTCGCACTTCTCCTCCACCATGCCACTAGATCTGCATGACCTCGATGCGTGGATGCTGCACGCGCGCGTCAACATGGTCACGCCTCTCGCGTTAACCAAGGCGTGCATGCCGTTGCTGAAGCGGGCCGCTGATGCGTCAGTGATTTTCCTGACGGAAACCCATGCCGTGCAACCGACGGCCTATTGGGGAGCATTTGCAACCACCAAGAGCGCGCTGGCAACCGCGATCGATATCTGGCAGCAGGAGCATGACGCGCAACCCCATATCCGCTTCAATCTGCTTTTGCCTGGCCCAGTTGCCAGCCCGATGCGGAACAAAAGCCATCCCGGCGAGATGACATCGCAGCTTCCACATTTGCAAACGCTTGGCAATAGCCTGATTTACCTGATTGGCCCCGATAGCCAGCAAACGCGCGGCAAAATGTTGTCGCCGGCCAAGAATTAAAGACGTAATTGCCATTTGGGGCTGCAATATGTTCCGAATCTGCCGTGGTTTTCGGTAACATATGGATAACTATCAGAAAAACATCCGCCGCACCAAAGTAACCGTAAGTTAAAGAGTCCGCAGACACCACGTGAGCGCCATGCTTGATCAGGGAAATCGTACGTTTATCGGCAGCGTCGTTTTTGTCGATATTGTCGGCTATTCAAAACAGACTGTTTCCGAGCAGATTTCCATCAAGGATCGCTTTACCCGGCTGCTGTCCGAAGTCTTGACCGACATCCCGCCTGAGCAACGTCTCATTCTCGACACGGGCGATGGCGCTGCATTGAGCTTCCTGGGCGACCCGGAAGACGCGCTGTTCGTCAGCATGAATATGCGCGATATCGTGGCAAAGGCTGCCGCTGATGCCGGTGAAGCCCAATTGGATGCCGAAGGTTCCGAGTTGACCACCGCGAACCGGCTGCCACTGCGCATCGGCATCAATCTAGGCCCTGTGAAGCTGGTACGCGATATCAACGGACATCCCAACATCGTTGGCGACGGTATCAATGTCGCTCAGCGCATCATGACATTTGCCCGCCCTGGCCAAATCGTCGTGTCCCGTTCTTTTTTCGATGTCGTCTCGGTTATTTCCGAAGAGTACGCAAAGCTGTTCAAGTACGAAGGTTCACGTACCGACAAACATGTCCGCGAGCATGAAATCTATGTAGTCGGTGAATCGGTCGAAGCATTCGAGAAGGCCCGTGCAGGAACGGTTGATCGTGCCGCAGCCACCAATCCGCATTGCCGTGCTGCCGGCGTTGCGACGGGCACGTTCGGTATTCGCCAAGACGGCACGCTGGGCTCAGCAGCATCGAACTCGTTTTTCCAGGATCGCCGCAAGTTGATGATTGCCGGTGGCGTTCTGGGCGCCATCGTGTTGTCGCTAGCCTTGGCACTGATACTGAAAAAACCTGCTGAAAAGCCGGTTGATCCACTCTCGGTCGCCAAGGCCGCACAGGTAGCGGACCCGGCAAAGCCGGAATCGATCGCAGCAGGCAGCTCGCCCGCCGCTACTTCCCCAGCAGA
>JAEUNB010000259.1 GCA_016790625.1 Betaproteobacteria bacterium
GAGATAGTCACGGACACGCACAGGTACAGCGCCGATGCGGCGAGCAGTCGAACAGCAATCATGCGGAAAGCCCGGGCTGGTGCGGCCATGCTGGCCGTGGCGCAGGAGCCTAGGTGTGGCGTGTTTCAGATTTGTTACTGCTCTGGCGCGCCTTGCAATGCCGCGCTGCAAAGCCTATGTGCAGCGGTGCCCCGTGCCACTCCGCTGCGAGGGCCCTGCATACACTCCACTACGCGACTTCGCTGGCGAGCAGGCCGGTCTGCTCGCTGCTGTGGGCATCGCTGGTGCGCTGCGAGGGCAGCTAGGCCGCGTCCTTCAATCCCGCCAGCGGATTGCACAATGGACGACGGACACCGGCGTGGTCAGGGCTTGGGCGGCAAGGACGTGCGTGTCCAAAACGGTTGCTGAAGTGGCTTTCCTGCCGTTCGATCGGCGGCTACGGACACGAGCAGCCTGTCGGCGGCATTTGCCAGCACGCCTAGGAAAACGCCCCGTCGGCGAGTAGGGATATTCCGAGTTGTGGGTGGCCACGAGTTCCCGATTTGTGGGTGGTCACGAGTTCCGCCATGATTTCCGTGGGTGGCCGCGATTCGCCGGGTGACCACGATTTCGGCCGCGATTCGCCGCCAGGATTTCCTCGCCGAGTTGTGGGTGGCCACGATTTCGAACACGATTTCGGCCACGATTTCTGCGAAAAGGTTGCCCCCAATGTCGAAGACAGCTGCACTTACGCGCGAGGCTACTGCGACGGTCGAAGTTGATACGGCAGCATACGGTGCAGTGATGAAGGAGATTAAGTACCGATTCCGAGTTGCTGAACATTTCGCCAAGAACCCTTACTTCGCGATTTTTGAGCCGACGGCTATTGAGTCGGCTGTACTTCAGATTCGAATGATCCTTGAACTGATTGCCCTTGGATCGATTGCCGCTAACAAAGAACTTTTTGAGACGAATCGAATGCGGTTCGAGAAGCACTGGAACCCGGCCGACATCGTCAAAGACGTCGAGAAAATAAATCCGAATTTCTACCCGCGCCCCATTATCGAGGTGCCGTCACCTACCCCAGGCGTGACGAACGATCTGAAACCAATCACGACCGGCTTTCTAACACGCCAAGAATTGGTGTCTTTGCATGGGAGATGTGGAGAAGTGCTGCATGCCCGCAATCCATATGGCAAGCAGCGCGATTCCAGTTGGTTTCGCACGCAGATTCCAACCTGGCTCGAAAGAATTCGCTGTCTACTGAATAGCCACCAGATCTATCTACTGGGCGACGAGGCTTTCTACCTTGTCCACATGCAGGAGGACCGCGATGAAGAGGTCCACATCTACCGTTTCGAGAAGCGCGAGCCTGGCATCGCGCCTGCACTTCCACCTGTCAACACGTAACCTCACCACTGCCGGCTTCGGTGCATGACTTGCTGCCTCACCGGATCACCAACCCTTGGCGAGTAGCGCGATTTACGTTCTCCGTTCTATTTACGGACCGCGAAGCACCCCATCCCCACCCATACCCTCCCCTTGAAGGGGAGGGCTTGTCACCGCACAACCCGATCTGCGTTGAAGTGGTCAAGCGTTGCCGAATCCGCACATTTTGTTGGGTTTTCGCCGACCGGCTAAAACCCCTTCACGGGGGTGAATGGACGCCCTTCAGAACTTCAGTTCTCGCGGCCTGTGGGTGGCAACGATTTACGTTAGCCGCCCTTGCGCCCTCAGCGACCCGGCGCGGCCGTGGCCCTGACGCCGCGACCCCGCGCCGTCTTCTCCGGCGCTGCTGCGCTCGCTGCCACGCGGCCGGACAGCAGCAGCTCGACCGCGAGCGCCGCATCGTTGGCGTCGACGCGGCGGTCGCTGATCGCATCGGCATAGATGAAGGACTCGCACAGGCGCACCACGAGGTAGGCCAGCGTGCCGACTTCGATCGTCAGG
>JAEUNB010000305.1 GCA_016790625.1 Betaproteobacteria bacterium
CACGAAGCGGCTCTTTTGTACAACTTGCTGAAGCTTACAGAACCGACTTCAGTAGCTTGCCCATATCGGCCGGATTCTTGGTGACCTTGATGCCGCACTCTTCCATCACCGCGAGCTTTTCCTGCGCCGTGCCCTTGCCGCCGGAAATGATGGCGCCGGCATGGCCCATGCGCTTGCCGGGGGGGGCGGTGACGCCGGCGATAAAGCCGACCACCGGTTTCTTCATGTTGGCCTTGATCCAGCGCGCGCAGGTTTCTTCCGCGTCGCCGCCGATCTCACCGACCATGATGACGGCATCGGTTTCCGGATCGTCGTTGAACAACTTCATCACGTCGATGTGCTTGAGACCATTCACCGGATCGCCGCCGATGCCGACGCAGGACGATTGACCCAAGCCCAGTTCCATCAACTGGCCTACCGCTTCATAGGTCAGCGTGCCGGAGCGCGAGACCACGCCAATACGACCCTTTTTGTGGATGTGGCCGGGCATGATGCCGATCTTGATTTCGTCAGGTGTAATCACGCCGGGGCAGTTCGGCCCAATCAGGATGGTCGACTTGCCTTCCATCTTCTTGCGGGTGCGGATCATGTCGCGCACCGGGATGCCTTCGGTGATGCAGATCACCAGTTCGATGCCCGCGTCGACCGCCTCATCAATCGCAGCAGCCGCGAACGGCGGCGGCACGTAGATCACCGAGGCATTGGCGCCGGTTTTTTCCTTGGCTTCGGCGACGGTGTCGAAAATCGGGATGCCTTCGTAATTCTGGCCACCCTTCTTCGGCGTCACGCCGGCGACATAGCAATTGGCGCCATTCGCATATTCCTTGCCCATCTTGGTGTGGAACATGCCGGTCTTGCCGGTGATGCCCTGCGTGAGAACGCGTGTGTTTTTGTTGATCAGGATGCTCATGATTATTGTCCTGCTTTTTGGTTGGCGGCGGCGGCAACGACACGTTCAGCCGCTTCGGCCATGTTGTTGGCAGAGATGATCGGCAGGCCGGAATCCTTCAGGATCTGCTTGCCCAGGTCTTCGTTGGTGCCCTTCATGCGCACCACCAGCGGCACCGAGAGCTTTACTTCGCGCGCGGCGGCGATGACGCCGTTGGCAATCACGTCGCATTTCATGATACCGCCGAAGATGTTGACCAGAATCGCTTTCAGATTCGGGTTCTTCAGCATGATCTTGAACGCTTCCGTCACCTTCTCGGTGGTGGCGCCGCCGCCCACGTCAAGGAAGTTGGCCGGTGCGCCGCCGTAAAGCTTGATCACATCCATGGTTGCCATCGCGAGGCCGGCGCCGTTCACCAGGCAGCCGATATTGCCGTCGAGCGAAATATAGGTGAGATCGAATTTGGAGGCTTCGATTTCAGCCGGATCTTCCTCGTCCAGATCGCGCATCGCGACGATTTCCGGATGACGATACAGCGCGTTGGAATCGAAATTGAGTTTCGCATCCAGCGCCAACACTTTGTTGTCGCCGGTGTAGATCAGCGGATTGATTTCGGCCAGCGAGCAATCGCACTCATCGAAGGCTTTGTAGAGCGACTGCATGAACGCGGCACCCTGCGCAACCGCCTGATCGGGTACGCCGATCTTGCGCGCAACATCTTCCGCCGCAGCGGTCGAAAGCCCGGCCGTCGGGTCAATCGCCACTTTGAAAATCTTTTCCGGCGTGTGCTCGGCGACGTGCTCAATATCCATGCCGCCTTCGCTGGACGCCATCAGCACCACTCGCTGCGAAGCGCGATCCACCACCATGCCGACGTAGAGTTCTTTCTTGATGTCAGCCCCCTCTTCGATCAGAAGGCGCTTCACCACACGGCCTTCCGGGCCGGTCTGGTGCGTGACCAGCGTCATGCCGAGGATATCGGTGGCGTACTTCTTCACTTCGTCGATCGACTTGGCGACCTTGACGCCGCCGCCCTTGCCGCGGCCGCCGGCGTGAATCTGGGCCTTCACCACCCAGACCTTGCCACCCAGCGATTCGGCCGCCTTGACCGCTTCATCGACGGTGAAACAGGCCACGCCGCGCGGCGTCGCGACCCCGTATTTGCGCAAGATTTCCTTGCCCTGATATTCATGAACGTTCATGCGAATGGTCCAGTAAGGTGAATGTGAGGGTGCGGGCAGCGAGCGCATGGGCATCGAGCAATCGCCACTGCCGAAAGCACTCTATTTTAGCAGGACGGGCGTCTCCTTGACCCGCGGCAAGCCGAGGGTCAGGGATTGTCCGGCGTCAAGGAGACCGGGCCGTCGTGCTTCTCGCCCCGATACCACTGCGGGTAATACTGCGCGACGGATGGGCCGTCGGTGCGCAATGCATGGCAGCGGTCGAGCTGGAACGGCTTGCTGGTGGAGGGCTGCAGCCCTTGCCCGGCGATGGTCTGGAAGGCGGTCGTCGCCAGCGTGCTGACCAACTCAGTGATGTGGGTGCAGCCGTGGATGCCGCCCAGCAGGTTTCGCACCTGATTGGTAAAGCCGGGGCGAATCGACAGGCCGATCAGCTTCTTGTACTCCGGGGTGATGCGATTGCATTGCCCGGGATATGGCATCGCATCGGTCGAAGCCTCGGCATCGACAATGGTCAGCGTGGCATTGATGGTGATGCGCAGCCACATCGAATGGATCGAATCGCCGGCATAACGCACGCCAGTGGCCAGGTTGAAGTCGATCTCCTTGCTGTCGTGCAGATGGCCTTCGATATCGAACAGGCCGTCGTCGCGCTTGTAACCGCGCATGCTGATGTTGCGATGATGGAGTGGCTGGCGTGGGACCGGTGGCAATGGCAGGGGCATGGTGATGTTGTTGCAGTGCAAAACGACATTATAGGGAGGCGGCGCGACGGGATTTGCATCGCTGCGGGTAAACACCATTACCACCGAAGCACCAAAGAAAAACGCGCCCGAAGGCGCGTTTTTCTTTGAACTGCGGCCGAACCTGATCAGGCGCCTGCGCGATAGGCGCGAATCGCCGTCGCGAACTCCGCACCGCTCTGGAAACGATCTTCGAAACGCTTCGCCAGCGCCTGGTCGATGAATTCCTTCACCCACGGCGGCAGCGACGGGTTGTACTCGAGGATGTTCGGCTGCTGTTCGTTGGCGATGGCGAACATCAGCTGCGTCATCGATTCACCTTCAAACGGCAGGCGTCCGCAAGCCAGCTGATAGAACGTTACGCCGAGCGAGAACAGGTCGGAGCGGCCATCGATCTTCTTGCCGGCCAATTGCTCGGGCGACATATACGATGGCGTACCCAGCACCATGCCGGTTTTGGTCTTGGACGAGTCGGTCACGCGCGCGATACCGAAGTCGGCCACCTTCGGTACCTTGCCTTCAGCGTCGTACATGATGTTGGCCGGCTTGATATCGCGGTGATACACGCCCTGCTCGTGGGCGTGGTTCAGCGCGTCAGCCACCTTGATCATGATGTCGCACATCTCGTCGAACGGCAGCAGGTTCGGATTCTTAGTGCGATCAACCAGGTCCTTGCCCTTGAGGAATTCCATGGCGATAAACGCCAGATCGTGTTCCTCGCCCGCATCGAAAATGCGCACGATGTTCGGGTGATCGAGCTTGCCAGCCGATTCGGCTTCGCGGAAGAAGCGATCCTTGGCCTCCTGCAACTCGTCGCCCTCGAACTCCGCCGCCAGCGCCATGGTCTTGATGGCGACTTCGCGGCCGATCTTCGGATCCTTGCCCAAGTACACGACACCCATCGCACCCTTGCCAAGCTCTTTCTCAACCGTGTAACGACCGAGCTTCGGCTTCTCACCCGCGCCCGACAGCACCATGGTGGCGGCGTTGGAGCGTGCGGCAGACGAGCCGCCGAGGATAATGGTCTCGGACATCGCCTTGGCGCGGTTCATGCGATCCGCCACATCCTTGAACTTCGGATCGTTCTGGTGAATAAACGCGAATGCCGCTTCCGCCTTGTTGAACTGGCGGCGACGCTCGAAATCCAGCGCCAGCGAGTAGACGTTTTCCATCAACTGCTCGTCGATCGGGCACTTGCGGAATTTGTCGAATGCCATGTCCAGCTGGCCCTGCTGCTGGAACGCGAGGCCCAGCATGCGGTTCGACTCGGCACCGGCCGCATCGGCTTGTTCCTTGCCGCGCTCGGTCATCAGGAAGCGCTTGGTGGTCAGCAGGGCGTGACCAATTATCAGCAGCGATGCCGGAATCATCAGCTTGATCCAGATGCCGGGGCCCATCATCAATGCGAAGTGGGTGCCGAGCAGCGCGACAAAGATCACCAATGTGAAGATGGCGGCGGGACCGGCCTTGAGGCGCGGCAACAAGCCAATGATGTAAGCCGCTACCAGAATCAGTGCAGCGAATGACACCCAGACACCCCAGCTCGGCGCACGGAAAAAGTGCTGTTGCAGGATGGATGAAACGGAGTGAGCCACCGTTTGCACGGGATTCAGCAAACCAACTGGCGTTACTGCCTGTGTACCAACGCCCGACGCGGTTGCACCAATCAGCACAATTTTGTCCTTGTACTTGGTCGCCGGAATTTTTCCGCTCAACACGTCGAAAAATGAATCCTCGGCAATGGCCGTGATGCGATCACCCGGAGGTTTGTAGAAGTAGGGCAGCATGTAGCCTGCATCGTCCGTGACGATGCGCAGGTTACCCAAGCTGACACTCTCTCCCTGTGTGACGCGAATATCTTTGGCTGTCAGATTGAGTGCTTTGGCAGCAATTGCCATGGCCATCGACGGAAAAGCAGTGCCATGAAAGTCGATCGTCGTGAAGTCCTCCCGTACCCCGCCCGTCTCATCTGTAGCTAGACTAAAGTCGCCGATACCAGCCGCGGTGGCACCCAACTCGGGGATTGGGAAACCGAACTGGTCGCCGCCATAGGCACCGGAGAGACCATTGGGCACGATACTGGCGGTAGCGTAGTCAGGCAGTTTGAAATTGGGGCGGCCCAGTGGGGGCACGCGTTTGGTATCCATAAATGCCGGCAGAACTACATTGCCGGCCTTTTTGAAGCTGGCGGCAAGGCGCCGATCCGTGTTCAGTGCACCTTCTGCCTCGGCAAGTATTGCCGCCATTTCTACCCATGCCGGACTGATGGGAGTAGCAACAGCAGGCGCAGCTGCTGTTGCACCCGGCGCGGCTGGCGGCGCTTCCGCCTGCCCACCCGCTTGCTTGTTGAAAACGCCAATCAATTTCTCGATATATTGCAGACCGGGATCGAGCTGTGGCTCGAAGAAGAAAACGGTCTGTCCAATGACTCTTGCCTTGGCATCACTCAGCTTATCGACCATCGCCGCGTGCACGTCACGCGACCACGGCCAACGACCAATGTTATTGATGGACTGTTCATCAATGGCGATGATCGCCACCCGGTCGTCGGGTTTCTTCGATGTCGCTGTGACCCCCCAATCATAGGCTTTGGTATCCAGCGCCTTGAAAAATCCCGTCGTGGAATTGAGCACCATGACCACAACAACGATCACGACACCAAAGAACCAGTCCTTCGTCCAGAATCCAGCCTTCTTCATTCTCTCCCCTTGCCGCAGGTGCGGCGAGAATTGTTGAATGCGCCGATTGTAGCGGAAAAGGGTGTACGCCTCACTACCGTATTCGGGGCACAAAAAAAGCTGTTACGGGGATCGTAACGGCTTGATTCGTTGGATTTATTGAAATACGCAACAGGCGCAGCAGTTAGCTGCCGAGCAATGTCCCCGCTGACACACCAAACGCGGTGGCAAATTCAGCCGCCGACACCTTTTTGCCGTCCTCGTGCTTGGCCTTGGCGATTTCCACCTGGCCACCCTGCACGGTGATGAACATGCCGGCATCGGTGATGGCAGTGATTTCACCCGGCTTGCCCTTGACTGCGCCGAAGGTGCGCACCAAGTGCTTTTTGCTGCCGAACAGCTGGACCTTCTTGCCGTTGAGCGTAGTCCAGGCACCTGGCGCCGGATCGCAGCCGCGGATCGTGTTGTGTACGAAGTCGACATGGTTGTTGAAATTGACTTTGGCTTCGGCCGCGCGACACCAGCCTTCGTAGCTGGCCTGCGATTCGTCCTGCACCACTTCCTTGTGCTTGCCGGCGACCACCAAATCGGCCGCTTCCAGCATGGCGGCAACACCCATCGGGAACAGGCGATCGAAATAGACCGTGCCCAGCGTGTCGTTCTCGCTCACCGGCGTGGTTTTCTGCAGCACCACTTCGCCTTCATCCAAGCCGTCATTGGGACGGAAAATGGTGAGGCCGGTTTCGGTTTCGCCGCGGATGATGGGCCAGTTGATCGACGACGGGCCGCGATACTTCGGCAACAGCGAGGGGTGATACTGAATCGTGCCGTGCTTCGGAATCTTGACGAAATCCTGCGGCGCAAATTGCAGCACGAAAGCCATGATGCCGATATCGACATTGAGGTCCTTCATCGCCTGCACGGCTTCCGGGCCTTTCAGTGACGGCAGCTGGAAGGTCTTCAAGCCTTTTTCCTGTGCGGCCACACGCAGCGGGTCGGGCTTGGCACCCTCCTTTTCGGGGGCACAGAACACGCCGGCGACTTCATCGCCACGCGCAAGAAATGCTTCTAGGACGGCTTTGCCAAAGTCCTGCTGACCGATGATTGCGACTTTCATTTTTGATTCCTTGTGAGAAGTAAGGGGTGAGGAGTAAGGAAGCGTGCCTATGGGAGAGTCTCCTCACCCTTCACGTCTCACTCCTCACAATCATTTTTTGGGCGGCGCAGAAAACGCTCCCGCCGCTTTCATTGCATCAATCTTCGCCGCGTCATAGCCCAACACGTTCTTCAAGACGTCATCGGTATGTTCACCCAGCAATGGCGAACGTTCGATCTTCGCCGGCGAGGCTGAGAGCTTGATCGGCATGCCGACGTTGAACCACTTGCCGCGCTGCGGGTGATCCAGTTCCACATACATTTCGCGGCCTTTGACGTGTTCGTCGGTCGCCAGATCTTCGGTGGACATGATGGGGCCGCAAGGCACGTCGAGCGGATTCAGGATCGCCATCAGCTCGCGCTTGGTGTATTTCTCCGCAAACTTGTTCAGCAACGTCCACACCAGTTGTTGGTTCTTGCGCCGCTCTCCAATGGTGGCGACGCGCGCATCGGTGGCGAGATCGGGCACGCCGACATCGGGGCCGATGCGATTGGCCAAATCAGCCCACACTGCCTCCTGTACCACCACATACAACCAATCGTTGGCGCCATGCGGCTTGCAGTGAATCGCGTTGCCGAGCTGGCCGCCACCGGAATCGTTGCCCGCACGCGGGGTCTCGCCCATGCCTTGATAGGTCGGCACCGAATATTCTGGCAGCGGGCCGCGCGTGAGGCGCTGGTGATCGCGGAATTTGACGCGGCAGAGATTCATCACGCCGTCCATCATCGCCACTTCGACATACTGTCCCTGGCCGGTGCGGTTGGCTTGGTGGAGTGCGGCGAGGAGGCCGATTGCCAGATGCAGACCAGTACCGGAATCGCCGATCTGCGCACCAGTCACAAACGGCGCGCCATCGGGAACACCGGTGGTGCTCATCGAACCGCCCATCGCCTGCGCCACGTTTTCGTAGGCTTTGAAGTCGGAATACGGTCCACTTGAGCCGAAGCCCTTGATCGATCCCACGACGATCTTCGGATTGATCTCGTGAATTTTTTCCCAGGTAAAGCCCAGGCGCTCGAGCACACCGGGGCCGAAGTTCTCCATCATGATGTCGCACTTTTTCAGCAGGTCGACAAATACCGCCTTACCTTCGGCCGACTTCATGTTGACCGTGATCGAGCGTTTGTTGCAGTTCAGCATCGTGAAATAGAGGCTGTCCGCGCCGGGAATATCGCGCAATTGGCCGCGTGTGGCGTCGCCCTGCGGCGGCTCGAACTTGATCACATCCGCGCCCATCCACGCCAGCAGTTGCGAGCAGGTTGGACCCGCCTGAACGTGGGTCATATCGAGAATACGTACACCTTTAAGCGCTTCCATTTTTTCTAATACCTTTCTTGTCTGAATGCGACTTAGTTTTTCTTGGCGGCGGATGGATTGAGGCTGGTGATACGACCGCTTTCGGTGCCGGCGGTCTCGTCGATCACCGCGTTAATCAACGTCGGTTTCTTCGAGCGAATCGCCTCTTCCATCGCCTTGCGCAACTCTGCCGGCGTGGTCGCGTGCACACCGACACCGCCGAATGCCTCCATCAGCTTGTCGTAGCGCGCGCCTTTGACGAACACCGTCGGCGCCGGATCGCGACCGGTCGGGTCAACGTCGGTGCCCTTGTACACGCCGTTATTGTTCATGATGACGATACACACCGGCAGGTTGTAGCGGCAAATCGTTTCCACTTCCATGCCGGAAAAACCGAACGCACTGTCGCCCTCAATCGCGATCACCTGCCCGCCTGTTTCGACGGCTGCCGCGACACAGTAACCCATGCCGACGCCCATGATGCCCCAAGTGCCGACGTCAATGCGCTTGCGCGGCTTGTACAGGTCAACGATGGAGCGCGTGAAATCTAGCGCGTTGGCACCTTCGTTCACCAGCATCGCATCGGGGTTGGCCTTGACGATGTCGCGCACCACATTGAGTGCACTGTGAAAATTCATCGGCGAAGGGTCCTTGGCCAGTGTCTCGGCCATCTTCGCCACATTCTTGGTCTTCTTGTCGTTGATGGCACCAATCCATTCAGCGGAAGGTTTGGTCCAGCCCGATTTCATTCCTGCGAGCAACGCGGAAACGCAGGAACCGATGTCGCCCACCAGTGGCGCGTCAATGCGAACATTGCTGTCCGCTTCCTGCGGCGAGATGTCGATCTGGATGAATTTCTGCCCGCCCCAATCCTTGTGGCCTTTGCCACCCCAGGTCTTGCCCTTGCCGTGCGACAGCAGCCAATTGAGGCGCGCACCGATCAGCACCACCACGTCCGCTTCCGGCAACACATAAGAGCGGGCGGCAGACGCACATTGCTCGTGTGTATCGGGCAATAGACCCTTGGCCATCGACATCGGCAGATATGGAATGCCGGTCTTCTCCACCAATTCACGAATATCCGCGTCGCACTGTGCATATGCCGCGCCCTTGCCCAGCAGGATCAGCGGCTTCTTCGCGCTCTTCAGCAAATCCATGGCGCGCGCGATTGCATCCGGCGCGGGAATCTGCGCCGGCGCCGGGTCCACAACTTTGATCAGCGACGCGCGACCCGCTGCGGCCGGCATCGACTGCGCAAACAGTTTTGCCGGCAGATCGAGATAGACACCACCGGGGCGGCCGGACACCGCGGCGCGAATGGCACGCGCAATGCCGACACCAATATCTTCAGCGTGCAGCACACGGAATGCCGCCTTGGCCACCGGCTTGGCGACCGCCAGTTGATCCATCTCTTCGTAATCACCCTGCTGCAGGTCGACGATCTCACGCTCGCTGGAGCCGGAGATCAGGATCATCGGGAAGCAATTGACAGTCGCATGCGCCAGCGCGTTGAGTCCGTTCAAAAATCCAGGAGCAGACACGGTGAGGCAGATGCCGGGCTGCTTCGTGACAAAGCCGGCGATGGACGCGGCATAGCCCGCGTTCTGCTCATGGCGGAAAGCAATCATGCGCATATTCGCAGCCTGCGCCTTGCGTGTGAGATCGGTGATGGGAATGCCGGGCAAGCCGTAAATGGTGTTGAGTCCGTTAAGTTTCAGGGCCTCGATGACGAGATGAAAACCGTCAATCATTTCTGTTGTTTGCGCATCGCCTGCTGCTGCAATGACCGGGGCTTCGTTGGTACCCATGCTGCTCTCCTCGACAATTATTTCCGGCCGCTTCGCGCGCACTCACCGCGACGGGCCATCCTCGTTTTATTGATTTCAATCAATACTTGAAAAACGTCACTTTTCGCCTGAACATCGGCATGATAAAAAATGCCAAAATGGTTGCCCTTGATTCCTGTCAATTGTGCTTTTCACATCATTTTTTGACTCGTAAAAGACGCTCATGACACTACTGATTTCACATCCGCAACGCGAACTGATCCGCACCCAGTTGGCGCGCAACATCGTTCTGCGCACGCTGAAGCCGCGCGCCTTTACCGAGCTCGAAAAGCACCTGTCGATCGCCGATCACAAAAAAGGCGATCTGCTGCTGGGACAGGGCGATCACGACATGGCGCAGTACTTCATCCTCGACGGCATCCTGAAACGCGTGGTCGCCAATCAGGAAGGCAAGGAAATGATCCTGCGCTTCTCGAAAGAAGACGACATGGACACCAGCTACGCGGCGTGGCGTTTGCGCACACCGGCGCCGTACTCGATCCGCGCCGTCACCAAGGCGCGTGTGGCGCAGTTGCCGATGGAAGTCTGGGTCGAATTTCTCGAGCGGCACCCGTCGGTTAAAGACGATTTCGAATACGAGGTCATGCACCTGATGTCCGAGGTGATGGCACACACCATTACGCTGCATCTTCTCGATGCCGCAGGCCGCGTGCAGCGCTTTCTGCGCAAGCATGGGGATCTGTACGAACGCGTGCCGATGAAAGAGCTGGCCTCGCATCTCAACCTCTCAGCCGAGACGCTTTCGCGACTGAAACAAAAGGGCAAGGTGCAGGCGATACTCGCCCGCTGATTGCCGCTGTTATTTTCATCGTAGCCCGCGTATCGGATTAAAACTCTATTATTGGTGCGCTTTTCCAGCCGCTTTTGGCCTGGGACCCGCGCCAGTTCTTGGGTTTTTGATTTTAGTCGTCGCGCTTAACGCGCCAACCCGCCGGGAAAGATCCGCCCGCCGAGACTGCCGGCCATCACGCCAAGCTGAT
This sequence comes from Betaproteobacteria bacterium, assembly GCA_016790625.1. Lineage (GTDB taxonomy): Bacteria > Pseudomonadota > Gammaproteobacteria > Burkholderiales > Usitatibacteraceae > UKL13-2. The sequence continues at coordinate 10,771 of JAEUNB010000305.1, forward strand.
TGACCACACCCGTCACGCCGGCAACCTGACCCGCAACATCCACACAGCGCGCACGTTCGCTCTGGTTCGAGACGATGCCAGACAGTAGCAGCGCACCATTGGTCGCCGTCACCGTCACATCCACTTCTGCCGTGTCGGCATTCGCACGCAATGCAGCACGCACTCGCGCAGCCAGCGCCAGATCAAGCAAATGCTGGCGAGATTCGGGGGTTTCAGCGAACTCGGCACTTTTCACCAGCGCCACCACTATGTCCACACAAGTGGAAATCGGCACGCGTTCGGTATTGAGCGTGAGATCGTAGAGGGAAGGGTCGCCCCAGTCGACATCGAAGTGCTCCGCCATGCGCGCGGCGCGCGCGGCATCGTCGGTGCGAATTTCCTTCTTCGCCAGATTTTCATCGTCGGTTTCCAACCGCGCCATCAGGCGCTTGACGCGCACCGGCAGGGGCGCACACACCTGAACCGTCGGAATGTGCGCCACCGGGCGCAGCCACAGCGTGGCACCCCAGCCGCGGATCAGCACATTGCCCTTGGCGGCGAGATCGAATACTTCTTCGGCGGTAAAGATCGAGATCGTCTTTTCATCCGCCGCCCAACGCTCGATGGTACTGGCCTTCCCTTCGCGCAAACGGCGAATCAGGCTCTTCTTCACCTGCATGCGACCGGCGATCACGTCGCCGATCTCATGCCGCACCTGTTCCAGTCCCAGCGCCTCGCACACGCCCAGCGCAACATCCTTGCCGAGCGTGGCCATTTCCTGCGTCATGGCGATAACGGGCATGATGCTCTCCTTTCGATCAGCGCAATCAACGACCCCGCAGCTTGTTGAACCCGGCTTTCATCGGCGCCCAGAACAGCATGAGCAACGCGAACACGGTGATGGTGCCGACCAGGCCATTGCTGAAGAAGATCGACAATTCGCCCTGCGACATCAGCATCGACTGGCGGAATCCATCTTCGGCGCGATCACCCAGCACCAGCGCCAGCACCAGCGGCGCCAGCGGATAGTCGAGCTTCTTGAAAATGTAACCGATCACGCCGAATACGATCATCAACCAGACATCGAACATCGAGCCGTGCACCGTGTAAGCACCGATCGCGCAGATCACCAGAATTACCGGTGCGACGATGGAGAACGGAATGCGCAGGATGGCGGCGAACAGCGGCACCGTGGTCAGCACCACGATCAGGCCGGCGATATTGCCCAGATACATCGAGGCGATGAGGCCCCAGACGAAATCTTTCTGCTCCTGGAACAGCAGCGGACCGGGTTGCAGACCCCAAATCAGCAGACCACCCAGCAACACGGCGGCGGTCGGTGAACCGGGAATGCCGAGCGTCAGCATCGGCAACAGCGCCGACGTACCGGCAGCATGTGCTGCGGTTTCGGGCGCCACAACGCCTTCCATCTCGCCCTTGCCAAAATTCTTGCCGTTAGGTGACATGCTCTTTGCAACGCCATATCCCATGAACGACGCCGGTGTTGCGCCGCCCGGGGTAATACCCATCCAGCAGCCGATGGCAGAGGAACGGATTGAAGTCTTCCAGTATTTGGGCAATTGCTTCCAGGTATCGATCACCACACGCATCTTGATCTTGGCTTCTGCGCCTTTGAAGGCCAAGCCTTCTTCGATCGTCAGCAATATCTCGCCGATACCAAACAAACCGATCACCGCGATCAGGAAATCGAAACCCTTTAGCAATTCGGTCTGGCCAAAGGTAAGCCGCAGCTGTCCGGTCACAGTATCGAGTCCGACCGCCGCCAGCGCAAAACCGAGCATCATCGCCGCAACGGTCTTGAATGGCGCGCTCTTCGACATGCCGACGAAGCTGCAGAATGTCAACAAGTAGACCGCGAAGTACTCAGGTGGGCCGAACTTGAGTGCGAATTTCGCCACCAGCGGCGCGGTAAACGTGATCATCAACACCGCGACCAACGCGCCGATGAAAGATGACGTGAACGCTGCCGTCAGTGCTTCGCCGGCACGGCCGTTCTGCGCCATCGGGTAGCCATCGAATGTTGTCGCCACCGACCAAGGCTCACCCGGTATGTTGAACAGGATGGACGTGATAGCCCCGCCGAACAGCGCGCCCCAGTAAATGCAGGACAGCATGATGATCGCGGAGGTGGGGTTCATCGAGAACGTCAGCGGCAGCAGGATCGCCACGCCGTTTGCACCACCCAGGCCGGGCAGCACGCCGATCAAAACGCCGAGAATCACACCGACCATCATCAGGCCGATGTTGTAGGGCGTCATCGCAACGCTGAAGCCCTGCAGGAGACTGTTGATTTCTTCCATGAGCGCGCTCCTCAGGCCAGGCCAAATGCGGCTTCAAGCGGACCCTTGGGCAGCGGCACCTTGAACCAGACTTCGAACAGCAGGAAGAACACCACCGGCACACCGATTGCCACGGCGATCGTGATCGGCCATTTGTATTTGCCCAGCCACTTCATGAACAGCGTGATGAACAGCGCCGATGAGACATAGATGCCCAATGCGGGTATCGGCCCCACGCCACCAATCAATCCGACGTAGACGATGGTCGGGATCATCACCGACAGGATCATCTTCAGCGATGAGGTGCTGACGAATGATTCATCACTCTTGTCACGAAGCGCCCCGACGAAATTCACCACGCTCGAAACGCACAGGATCAATCCGATATAGAACGGAAAGTACCCTGCTTCCGGGCCGTCGGAGCCCCATTTGGCACCCAGGCGCCAGCTATCCCAAATCACCAGTGCGCCCACCAGAAAGATGACGACGGCGGTAACCGCGTCGACCATCTTGACCGATGTGGCTGACTTTTCTTCCGATGTTTCCACGTGTTCTCCTCAGCTTTGATGCAAATTTGCCGTCTTTTTGCGGCATTTTCGGTAATTTGGGCAAAAAAATAGCCCCGTTTTCGCTCCCGGGGCTATTTTTTAGGGTTTCTACTTCTTGGCTAGGAAGCCGGCTTCCGCCATCAGCGACTGATGCCGCTGCTCTTCCTTGGCCACCCACTTCACATACTCATCGCCACCCAGCGCGGTCTGGTTGAACGCGCCTTTTTCCATGAACTCCTTCCACTCCGGTGTCTCGCGAACTTTCTTCAGCACACCGACGAAGTACTCGACCTGATCCTTGCTCACGCCCGGCGCCATGAAAATACCGCGCAGCATCTGGTAGTCCACATTCAGGCCCTGGCTCTTGCAGGTCGGCACATCGGCCCATGATTGCGTGGCGGTGACCTTGGTCTTGTACGGCATCGCAACGTCATCAAATACACAAAGAGCGCGCAGCTTGCCGGCACGCCACTGCTCAACCGCTTCGATCGGGTTGTTTACTGTCGAATCGACGTGCTTACCAACCAGCTGAACAGCAACTTCACCGCCGCCCTTGTAGGGGATGTAGGTGAACTTGGCGCCCGATTGTTTCTCCACGGCGACCGTGATGATCTGGTCTTCCTGCTTGGAGCCGGTGCCGCCCATCTTCATCTTGCCGGCACCCGCTGCCTTGACCGCGTCGGTGTATTCCTTGGCAGTCTTATACGGCGTTTCGGCATTTACCCAGAGGATGAACTGGTCCAGCGCCATCATCTGCACCGGGGTCAGGTCCTTCCAGTTGAAAGGAACACCCGTCGCCAGCGGCGTGGTGAACAAATTGGACAGAGTGATGATGATCTTGTGCGGGTCGCCCTTGGCACCCTTCACATCGAGGAAGCCTTCAGCGCCCGCGCCACCGCCCTTGTTGACCACTACCAGCGGCTGCTTCATCAGGTTGTACTTGGTGACCACGCCCTGAACAAAGCGTGCCATTTGGTCAGCACCACCACCGGTACCGGCTGGCACTACGAATTCGACTGACTTGGTTGGCTCCCACGCCATCGCCGGCGCGGTTGCGGCCATCGCACCCACCGCCATTGCCACGGCGGTACACAACTTCAGAACCCGACTTCCCATCTTGCGGTTGTAAGACATGTAATCCTCCGGTTGAATTTACTGAGTCTCTATTATTGTGTACTCGTGTTTACGAACAATCCCTGACTGCGACACCCAAAATCTAGCTGCTGGTCGACGACGCGCTTTCCGGCGTACCGGAATGACTTTCCTGCCGCCTCGCCAAAAACTTGCCGACGATCACCACCAGCAACGCGCCAACGACCGGAATGACATACTCCATCCACTTCGCGTTGTGCTCGATCCACTCCTTGTTGACCGGATCCGTAATTGCCATCTCACCGGCAACGAATCCGAGCAAGGCTGCGCCGATGGTAATGATGATCGGGTAGCGCTCCATCAGCTTCAGCAACAGGGTGCTGGCAAAGATGATCAGCGGAATGCTGATGGCCAAGCCCAGAATCAGCAGGGTCAGGTTGTCCTTGGCGGCTGCGGCGACGGCAATCACGTTGTCCACGCTCATCACCAGGTCGGCAATCAGGATGGTTTTGATCGCGGCGCCTAGATTGTCGTGGCTGGCAATATTTTCTTCGCCGTGATCGGGAACCAGCAATTTCACGCCGATCCATAGCAGCAGACAGGCACCGACGATCTTCAGCCATGGCAACTGCAGCAGTGCGACGGCAAAGGCGGTCAGCACAATACGCATCAGGATGGCCGCACCGCTGCCCCAGAAAATGGCTTTCTTCTGCTGGTGCTCCGGCAGGCTGCGGGCAGCCAGGGCAATCACCACCGCATTGTCGCCGGAGAGGATGATGTTCACGCCGATGATTTTCAGCAGCGCAGTCCAGAAAAGGGGGTCGAATGGAGTCATAGGTGATGTGAGTATTTGTGGGCGAACGGGCAATGCACCGGCATAAGCAAGTCTATAGAATAAGTCATCCGAAGCAGGGCCATCTGCATTATCCGCTTACCATGCCTTGTTGTATCGCCACTCGTCATTGCGACCTTTCGTGAAACCATTTGCCGCCGTGCGCCTTTTTTACGCTGCCCCCCTCGCTCTTTCATTGATGCTGGGCAAGTTTTGTTTTGCTGCCCCGCAAAACCCGGCAGGCGATGCACGTGCACCGGTTTCACTGACGACCTCAATCGACGCCGGTGACCGCAGCCTGCTGACGGCGCGCGACGCCTTCGAGCGCCGCAACTTCAAAACACTCGATGCCGCACGTGCCGAATTCCGCGGCCGTTTGGCTGGACACCCCCTGGCTGGGTATGTTGAGTACTGGTGGCTGATGGCCAATCTGGGGCAGGCCTCATCGTTTGCCGCCACCAACGCGGCCGACTTTAGTCAGTTTCTTTCTGCCCAACCGGACGGCCCGCTCACCGACAGCCTGCGGCGCGAGTGGCTGCGTGCGTTGGGAAAGGCGGAACGCTGGGATACATTTGCCGCACAGGTGTCGAAACTGCAGAGCGACGATGCAGACATTGCGTGCCTCAACTGGAAGTACCGGCTGGCTACTGGTGATCGCGAAGCCGTTGGTGAAGCCCGCGCTTTCTGGAACGCAGCGCGCCAGACGCCGGAAGCTTGTGACGAAGTGTTCGCGCAGATCAATGCCGAGAAAGCGCTGACTACCGACAGTAAATGGAGCCGGGTGCGACGCCTGCTGGAGGCAAATCTGTTGGCGGAGGCTCGTCGAAGCGCTCCACTTATCGACAAGTTACCCGCTGCCTTCGAGCGCACGACTGCCTCCATCGGTATCGATCCGCGACGCTATCTGGAGAAAGAGAAGCTCAACAGCAAATCCCAGTCTTCAATCGAGCTTTATCTATTTGCGGTGACCCGTGCGGCACGCAGCGATGCGGCGAAGACTGCGGCATTGATTGAGAGCCGCGCTGCCGGCCTGCCGCCATCTGATCTCGGCTACGCCTGGGCACAGGTTGGCCTCTACGGTGCCATGCAGCACGAGCCTGCGGCATTGAGCTGGTTTGAACGTGCCGGCCCGCTTAACGATACGCAGGCCGCGTGGAAGGCCCGCGCGGCTCTGCGCGCCGGCGATTGGCGCGCGGTTCGCGCAGCGATCGAAGCCATGTCTGCGGCCGAAAAGCGTGATGCGGCCTGGCGCTACTGGCTGGCGCGGGCAGAGGCTGCTCAAGGTAATGCGGCGGCAGCACAACAACTGCGTGAATCGCTGGTACGCGAAAACAATTTTTACGGACTGCTTGCTGCCGAAGAATCGGGGCCGGTCACACCGCCGGCCTGGCGCGGCTGGCGTCCCTCGGCGCAGGAATTGGACGCGATGAGACAGCGCCCCGGCATTGTGCGCGCACTCGCCTTGTACCGGCTGGAAATGAAAAATGAAGGTCTGCGCGAATGGCAGCATGCGATACGCAATCTCGACGACCAGCAGTTGCTCGCCGCGGCTGAAGTGGCGCGCGTGGCCAATGTGCCCGATCGCGCCATCAACACGGCGGAGCGCACGCTGATGGTGCATGATTTTTCGCAACGCTTCCCGATGCCGCATCGCGCAGACCTGCAGGCACAGGCCAAGGCGCAAGGCTTGGATGAAGCTTGGGTCTATGGACTGATCCGGCAGGAAAGCCGCTTCATGGCCGACGCCAAATCGCGCGTGGGCGCAACCGGCTTGATGCAACTGATGCCGGCCACCGCCAAGTGGGCCGCGAAGCAGGTCGGCATGAGCGGCTACACCCCGCAGCGCACCGGCGACATCGCGGTCAACCTGGCACTCGGTTCGTTTTATCTGCGTCACGTACTCGACGGCTTGGGCCACCCGGTGCTGGCAACCGCCGCTTACAACGCCGGACCGGGCCGTGCACGCCGCTGGCAATCGAGCCAGGCACTCGAAGGCGCGATCTATGCCGAATCGATTCCGTTCAACGAAACCCGTGACTATGTAAAGAAAGTCATGGCCAATGCGTGGTTCTATGCGCACCAGGCCGGCGGAACGCAAATCAGCCTGAAGCAGATGATAGGCACGGTGCCGGGGCGGCAGGACAACCAGGGCAACAGCAGCCTGGTCAGCGCGCTGGACAAGTCCATATCGATACCGGCGCTGACGCCTGCATCGACCACTGCCCGATAAGCGCAGGATTGCCGGGACACAGATGAAGAAAATCCTGTTGCTCGGCGGCACCGGATTCATCGGTTCATCGATTGCGGAACAGCTGGTCCGCCGGGGCGATGCCGTTATCATCCCGACCCGCAATCGCGAACGGGCGCGGCATTTGCTGACGTTGCCGACGGTGGAGCTGGTCAACGCCGATGTACACGATGGCGCCCAGCTCGATTCGCTGGTTCGCAAACAGGACGCCGTCATCAACCTGATCGGTATCCTGCACGGCGATTTCGAGCGCGTGCACGTGACCTTGCCGCGCGCTGTGGCCGAAGCCTGCGCACGACACCGCGTGCCCCGACTGATCCACATGAGTGCTCTGAATGCCGGCGCTGGCGACCGCGCGCCCAGCGCCTATCTGCAATCGCGCGGGCGCGGTGAGGCCGCAGTCCGGGCAGTAGCCGATCAAACGCCGAGTTTGAAACTGACCATCTTCCAGCCATCGGTGGTCTTCGGCCAAGATGACCGCTTCCTCAATCTGTTTGCCGATCTGCTGAGGTTCTCGCCCTTTGTGCCTCTGGGTTCGCCGCACGCGCAGTTTCAGCCGGTGTGGGTGGAAGACGTCGCCCGCGCCATGGTCATGTGCCTCGACAATCCGGCGACCTACGGCATGACCTATCCGCTGGTGGGTCCGGACGTGGTGACCTTGCGCGAACTGCTTGAACGGGTGATGGCGGCAACCGGTCACCGCCGCCTTATCCTGCCGCTGGGGCCGGCACTTTCCGGGTTGCAGGCATTGATATTCGAACATCTGCCCGGCAAGCTCATCACACGCGACAATGTGCGCTCCATGAGCATTCCGAACACAGCCAGCATGCCGTTCCCGGCCGTCTTCGGGCATGCACACTCATTGGGCGATATTGCGCCCGCCTACTTATCCGCCAGCCTCGGCCGGGCGCGTTACAGCGCGCTTCGATCCGCTGCCGGCCGGAAATCATGACATCGGACGTTTCATGGCACTGACACTGGTTATCGCAAACAAAAATTATTCGTCGTGGTCGATGCGGCCCTGGGTATTGCTTAAGCAGTTCGGCATTCCGTTCGACGAGGTCATGCTCAAGTTTCAGAGCGCGGCTTGGGCAGAGCACATTGCCAGCCTGTCTCCATCGCGGCTCGTTCCCGTTTTGTGGGATGGTCCTGCCGGTGAAGCCGCGTCCACCGCGATCTGGGACTCGCTTGCCATTGCCGAGTACGTTGCCGAATCCTTTCCGGACAAATCCATCTGGCCGGCAGACAAGCGCGCCCGGGCGCGGGCACGCGCGATGGCGGCCGAAATGCATTCCGGCTTTCGCGCCCTGCGCGGCAGCATGCCGATGAATATCCGCAACCAGCACCCAGGCAAGGGTTATACGCCTGACGTGGCACGCGACATCGCGCGCATCGAGGCGCTGTGGCGCGAAGCGCGAAGCGAATTCGGCGCAAGCGGACCGTATTTGTTCGGCGAGTTCTGCGCGACCGACGCGATGTTTGCGCCGGTGGTGATGCGCTTCAATACCTACCATCCACCTTTGGCTGCGGATACCCTCACCTATTGCAAAGCCATCACTCAAGCGGCCAGTGTTGCCGAGTGGTCGGCCGCAGCAAAGCTCGAGACCGAGTTCGTCGCGGAAGATGAACCGTACGCGGTCGCCCCTGCCGCATCCGGGCGCGAATGAAGATTCATGCCGTCGGCGGCAGTGTGCGCGATCAGCTGCTGGGGCTGGCGGTGCAGGATCACGACTACGTGGTCGTCGGTGCCACACCTGAAGAGATGATTGCCGCCGGTTACAAACCGGTAGGCGCCGATTTTCCGGTATTCCTGCACCCGGTCCGCCACGACGAATACGCGCTGGCGCGTACCGAGCGCAAAACCGCGCCGGGGTACAAGGGCTTCGTGTTTCACACCTCGCCGGACGTGACGATAGAACAAGATCTGGGCCGCCGCGACCTCACCATCAATGCCATTGCGCGTGCCGAGGATGGCACGCTGATCGATCCCTTTGACGGCGTGGGCGACCTGAAGAAAGGCATCCTGCGGCATGTAGGCGATGCATTTGTCGAAGACCCGGTACGCATCCTGCGGGTGGCGAGATTCGCCGCGAGATTCGCTGCGCGCGGATTTTTTGTTGCCGACGAAACGGTCGCGCTGATGCGCAGGATGGTGGACAACGGTGAAGTGGATCACCTGGTACCCGAACGCGTCTGGCAGGAGCTTTCGCGTGGCCTGATGGAGGCCTCGCCTTCGCGCATGTTCGAAGTCCTGCGCCAGTGCGGCGCGCTGGCGCGCATCCTGCCCGAAGTCGACCGGTTGTGGGGCGTACCACAATCGGCCAACTCACACCCCGAGATCGATACCGGCGTGCACGTGATGATGGTGGTGGACTACGCCGCGTTCCGCCGGTTTTCATTGCCGATCCGATTTGCGGCGCTGGTGCACGATCTGGGCAAGGGGATCACCGCCGAAAAATATTTGCCGCGTCATCCCGGGCACGAGGAAAAGAGCGTCGAATTGTGCGACGCCATGTGCGCGCGCATCAAAGTGCCTGCGGAGTGCCGCGACCTGGGCCGCATTGCCGCTCGCTGGCACGGTGAAGCACACAACGCGTTGAAGCTCGATGCGAGCAAGCTGTTGGCACTGCTCGACGGCACCGATGCGTTGCGCCGCCCGGCCCGCTTCCACGATTTTGTCGAGTCCTGTGCCTGCGATCATCATGGCCGCCTGGGCTTTGCTGATGCGCCCTATCCACAGCGCGACTATTTACACGCGGCACTGCATGCGCTGCAACAACTCGACTTCGCATCGACCGCCGCAAAAGCGCAGCAGTCGGGTGTGGCTGATATTGGCGCCGCCATTCAGTCGGCGAAACTGGAACATCTCCGCAAATTCATCGAAGAAAGGAAAGTCGCATGACGAACGCAATCCGCATTCACGAACACGGTGGTCCCGAAGTCATGAAATGGGAGGCGGTCGAAGTTGGCGCGCCCGGCGCGAAAGAATTGCGTGTGCGCCACACGGCGGTGGGCCTCAACTACATCGATACCTATCACCGCACCGGCCTGTACAAGATTCCGCTGCCCAGCGTGATCGGCCGTGAAGGCGCCGGCGTGGTGGAGGCGGTGGGCAGCGATGTCACCGACATCAAGGTCGGTGATCGCGTCGCATACGCCTCGGCGCCCATCGGTTCATACACGGAAGCGAGACTCATCGCCGCCGACCGCGTAGTCAAGATTCCTGGCGGCGTTACCGACCAGCAGGCCGCCTCCATGATGCTGAAAGGCATGACCGCCCAGTACCTGATTCGCCGCAGCTACCCGGTCAAGGCGGGTGACACGATCCTGTTTCACGCCGCTGCGGGGGGCGTAGGCCTGATTCTCTGCCAGTGGGCAAAACATCTGGGCGCCAATGTCATCGGCACCGTGGGCAGCGAAGAGAAGGCAGCGCTCGCAAAAGCCAATGGCTGCCACCACGTCATCAACTACCGCAATGAAGACTTCGTTGCGCGCGTGGCCGAAATCACTGGCGGAAAAAAATGCGCCGTAGTCTACGACGGCGTCGGCAAGGACACTTTCATGAAGTCGCTGGACTGCGTGCGTCCGCGCGGCCTGGTGGCGCTGTTCGGCAATGCCTCCGGCAAGGTCGAGCCATTGGATCTGGGCGTGCTGGCGGCCAAGGGGTCGCTATTCGTTACCCGGCCCACGCTTGATACCCATGTCGCTTCGCGCGAAGATCTGGTCGCCACCGCCAACGATCTGTTCGATGTGGTCGGTCGCGGCATCGTCAAGATCGAGATCAACCAGACCTATGCGCTGAAGGATGCAGCCCAGGCGCATCGCGATCTGGAGGCGCGCAAGACCACCGGCTCGACGGTGCTGCTGCCCTGAATCCTGCAATGACCGAGTCGGCTGCCGACTACAGACGGCGGCAGTCGATTTGTGCTACTTTTTGACCTGAATTTCAGCCGTCCAAAACACCATAACGAGAGGAACCCCATGAATCGCACTTCAATGATTTCCCGCGCGCTGGCGGCTGTTGTCGCCAGTGCCGTATTGCTGCCGGGCCTGGCAGCCGCGCAGGCGTATCCGAACAAGCCGGTCAAACTGATTGTGCCGTTCGCACCGGCCGGCACCACCGATATCGTCGCGCGCATCGTCGCCGATCAGTTGTCCAAGGAGCTGGGCCAACCGGTGATCGTGGAGAACCGCGCTGGTGGCGGTGGCGCCATTGGTGCCGACGTGGTCGCCAAGTCGGCGCCGGACGGCTACACACTGGGCGTGGCCACGGTATCGACCATGGCGGTCAACCCTGCTGCCAACCCGAAGATTCCGTACAACAACTTCACCGACTTCATCCCGGTGACCAAGTTCGTCGGCGTGCCGAACGTACTGTGCGTGCATCCTTCGGTACCGGCCAAGGACATCAAGGAATTCATCGAACTGTTGAAGAAAAATCCGGGCAAATATTCTTTCGCCACGTCGGGCACAGCCGGTATCGGCCACATGATGGGTGAGTTGTTCATCTCGGCCAGCGGAACCGACATGGTGCATGTTCCGTACAAGGGCGCTGGCCCGGCAGTGATCGACGTGGTCGGCGGACAGGTGCCGGTGCTGTTCGACAACCTGCCGTCCTCCAAAGCGCAGATCGATGCCGGCAAGATGCGTCTGCTGGCCGTCGCCGCACCGAAGCGCCTGCCGGCCTACCCCAACGTGCCGACCTTCGCCGAGTTAGGCATGGCGGACGTGAACGATCCGGCCTGGTATGGCATGGTGGCACCGGCCAAGACGCCGAAGGAAATCATCGACAAGCTGCACGCCGCGTCGGTCAAGGCAGTGAACTCGCCGGCGATCAAGGAAAAGCTGGCGCAACAGGGCGCCGACCCGGTGGCCAACACGCCCGCCGAATTCGCCAAGGACATCAAGGCCGAATACGACAAGATGAAGGCGATTGTGGTGAAGAAGGGCATCAAGCTCGACTGATCGCAAATCTTTGTGTCAAAACGCCCCGTTCGCGGGGCGTTTTTCATTGCGGAATCGAGCAAAACCCTAGCATTGGTGCGGCCTTCATGGGACAAATGGCCTGGAAGCCGCACCAATGCTGGAGTTTCATTCAATGAAAATGCAATATCCCACGATTGCGGGATGGCGGCGCCCGTCAGCGCGGGCGGTAATATGCCCATGCAGGCAAAACCAACAACACCTCAGGTTATCAACATGGCAAGTTCCCAGGCGAGTGCGGCATGGCTCGCGTCCTGATCGTCGAGGACGACGCCGCGATGCGCTCGCGCTACGCGGAGATGCTTTCGCACGATCCCGATTTCGAAGTGGTTGCCAGCGTCGGCACCGCCGGCGAAGGTTTGGCGATGATGGATTTGCGCAAGCCCGATGTATTGCTGGTCGATCTCGGCCTGCCCGACATCAGCGGCATCGAAGTGATACGCCACGCCAACCAGACACTGCCCCATTGCGAGTGCATGGTGGTGACCGTATTCGGCGACGAGGAGCATGTGCTGGCCTCGATCGAAGCCGGTGCCGCCGGCTATCTGCTGAAAGATGCCAGCGAAGAAAATTTCCTGGCCGGCATTCGCGAACTGATCAACGGTGGCTCGCCGATCAGCCCGATCATCGCGCGGCGGCTGTTAAAGCGCTTCCAGTCCGAAGGTCCCGCACCTGCGCCGTCCACCGGTGGCAAGTCCGAAACCACGCTGGACGTGGCGCTGTCCGAGCGCGAGAAGGAAATCCTGCTGCTGGCGTCCAAGGGTTTCAATTACCCGGAAATGGGTAAACTCATGGGCATATCGCCGCATACCGTCACCAGTCATGTCAAAAAAATCTATCGCAAACTGGCGGTGCATTCGCGCGGCGAGGCGGTGTTTGAAGCCAACCGCATGGGACTTATCCGTACCCTTTGATGCACTGACGCGCTGCAGCGCCGTACTGGCGCTGCTCGCGATGATGGCGGCCGGCAGCGCGACGCTGCACGCGCAGACCACGCAAGCTGCACAGCCCGCCGCCAAGAAACGCGCCGATGTCGCGCCCATCGTCATCGAATTCACCGAGGCCGATTTCCTGCACAACGGCGAACGCGAGCATCCCGCCGCCAACGCCGCGTGGCAGAACGTCCCGCTGCCGGACAGCTGGCGCAAGGCCGACCGGCCGCGCAACAAGATCGGCTGGTACCGGCTGAAATTCAATCTCTCGGCCACGCCGCGCGCGCCACAGGCGATCTACATCCCGCGCATCACCAACAACGTCGCCGTGCACATGAACGGCATCCTGCTCGGTGTCAGCGGCCGCATCGATGCGCGCGAGCTGTCGTGGAACACCGCGCAGATGTTCTTCGTGCCGCCCAATCTGCTGCAGGACGGGCCCAACGAAATCCTGCTGCGGCTGCATCCGGACGGCATGCTGCGCGCCGGCCTGTCGAACGTCTATTTTGGCGACGACGCGATGATGCGCGAGCGGTTCGAGCAGCGCCTGTTTATCCAGTCCACCGCGCCGAAGTTCATCGCCTGGCTGCTGGCACTGACGGCACTTCTGTCGCTGGCGCTGTGGGCCAGCCGCCGGCAGGAAACGGTGTTCGGTTTCTTCGGCTTGCTGTGCCTCGCCATGATCGCCCGCCTGTGGCACACCTTCACCCGCGATCCGGAATCGATCGGCTGGCTGATGGCGGCACCGTCAATCGCCTGGATGATGGCAACGCAAACCTACTTCGTGCTGCGCTTCTGCGACCAGCGTTTGCCACGCTTCGAGAAAGGCATGGCCGCCTACGCGGTGATATCGACACTGCTGCTGTTCTTCGCCGGCTACGCGCAGGTGGTGGTTGGCGTCTTCCTCATCAACACCGCTCTCGGTCTCGCCATGTTGGCGGTACTCACGCGCGCGCTGACGCGAGTGCCCAAGTTCGAAAACCTGCTCCTGCTGCTGGCGGTGTACATCAACTTCGCGCTGGCGATGCATGACCTGATCAACTATCAGGAGAAGTTCGAATTCGATCGTCTGTATGTGCTGCCGCTCGGCGGGCCGCTGATGCTGTTCGCGGTTGCGGTGCTGCTGATCCGCCGCTTCGTCGGCGTGCTGGAACAGCATGAGGCGCTGAATACCCAGCTCGCCGCGCGCGTGCAGGAACGCGAGCGCGAACTATCGCTTTCCTACGAGCGCCTGCGCACCCTCGACCAGCAGCGTGCCACCGCGGAAGAGCGACAGCAACTGATGCGCGATATGCACGACGGCATCGGCTCGCACCTGATGTCCACGCTGGCCCTGGCGCGCATGGGCACGCTGACGCAACACAACATGCAGGAAATCCTCGCCGACTGCATCGACGAATTGAAGATCACCATCGACTCGCTGGAGCCGGTGGAAAGCGATCTGCTGGTGGTGCTGGGCAACCTGCGCTACCGGCTGGAGCCGCGCCTCAATGCCGCCGGCATCTCGCTGGAGTGGGCGGTGAACGACCTGCCGCCGCTCGCCTACCTCGACCCGGAAAATACCCGCAGCATCCTGCGCATCGTGCAGGAAGCCTTCACCAACACCCTGAAGCACGCCGGCGCCAAACGCATCACGCTCTCCACCGGCGTGGACTACGCCAACGCACGTGTGATCGTGCGTGTAACCGACGACGGTGTTGGCTTCAAGCCCGGCCAGCCCGCCGGGCGCGGCGTGGAGAACATGAAAAACCGCGCGGCGAAGCTGAACGGCGATGTCGAAGTGGTGCCGCTTAAAGGCGGCGGGACTTGCGTGAACCTCTATTTGCCGTTGGCGAAAATGGCCTAGCAGCCAATCAGAAATCCGTTTTCGCGAATCGCGCAATGCCTTGATTCACCCCCGGCGGATCCAGGGTTGTGAGATCAAGCTCAAGGCGGCTACCGATCCAGCGTGCAAGCGTGGTGTGATCGGCGACGTCATCGTCGGTCAGCGGATGTACGAGCGCAGTAAAACCGGACGCCTCAATTAGCGGCAGAAGGTTGGCCAGCGCATCCTCGGTGAAATGAATTTCGAACTGCGGTATCGGATGCGGGCCAACTTTGCCATCGTGCATCTGCCCAACGTAAAGCAGCTGCGGAACGGCCCCCGCCTCTGTGTGTTGAACAAGAAGATTGCGAAAGGCGATAGCTTCGCTCCGCGTTTCCAGGGTGTAGTAAATGTGCGCGTGATAGGCGGCAGTGGCAGCACTGGCGACATTGGTATCAACATTCGCCTTGCCCGGCACTGCACTCGACGCAGCGAGCTGGCCGCGCGATTTTCGGAAAACCCTAAGGTACCGGGCGGCCCTCATATTGCCTACTTCTTCATCGCCGCAAATCGACCGCTGATCGACGAGCAAACATTGTCACTGGCCGAATAGCGTCCCATGAAGCCCATGGTGTTGGCCTCGATTTCAACCGCGTCGTAGTTTCCGCTGACGCCGCCGGTGCAGACGTAGGTGCCCAGGGAACTGCCAAAGCGCCCCGCCTGAACGTAATCACCGGTGTAGGTGCAGGAGCTGCGGTCCGAGTGGACCACACGCATGGAGAAGTTGCTCCCGGCGTGCGTCACACTGAACTCCACCGGATCATTGACGTCAGCATTGACGAACGGTGGACGGCATCCCGCCTGGGTCGATTTCATCGCGCCCATGAATTCACCGGTCAGGTTGTTGGCGCGGAATGTCTGACGCGTAATGTTCTTGGTCACATTCACGCCGTCGATCGAATAGGACAGCGTGGCGAAATCGAGAAATGCGCTCAGCGTCATATTGCCCACCGCTCTCGCGCCAAGGTTGTTGGGATTGAATGTCGTGCCGAACCACGGTCCGTTGACCACATACATCGGACCGGTGAAAACGTAGGCTCCCTGCCCGTTTTTGCCGCCGTAGGTGGCTTGGCCCACATACCAGTTGGCCCTGCCGTCGGCGCCGAATACGTAATACGTCAGGAACACCACTTCACCCTGATGGGCGATGCTGACGCCCCAGCCGGATTCATTGGCGTTCCACCACAGGTCGGACATATCCGACAAGAGGGTATTCGAGTACGACGACCCGGAAAATAACAGCGCCAAGGCCAGGGTCCACTTTCTGATGTTCTTCATTGCGATTCCTCAAGGTCGGGGTTGGGTCGATGGCGATGCCGCATGCCAATCCGCGCTTGCCCTCCACAGCAAGTGCGCCCGTTTATACGTGTAACCCCAACAGCACCGCAACGATGGTCTGTTTGGTAGCAAATTCATCAACCGATTTTTGCGTCTCGCGCTACTTCGACGTTTTGAATGAGGCTGACCTGGAACTGTCAAAGAGACTCGATACCCGCCTCACAGGAGTCCACACAGGTTCACATCGCCAACTTCACAGTCCATGGCGAATCTAAGCATGGGAAACGAAACTCCAGCACCAGTGCGCCCTGCAGGCCGAAAATGCCTGAAAAGCCGCTCCCCTGCTGGAGTTTAAAGCCGGAAGGCAAGCCATCGATCGTCAATCGACGCGAATACTTTCCACCCACATCAATTCGCAGGCGCCGGCCCCGGTATCCTCGCGCGACAGCGATGTCGGCCAGACGAACCCATCCGGTCGCCGCGCTTCAACCAGATAACCGCGCAGGGTAATGACCTGCCCACGACGCAAGCGCGAGATTTGTTTTTGCACATCATTGTCGGCGCCGATTAGGTGCATGTTGGCGCTGTGATGCGAGACTTCCTGCAGCGGAATCGGCATGGTTTGCGTACGCCACTGGTACCAGCGCCCGTCCTGCCAGATGTCGATTTCCTTCAGTACGGCAGAATCGGACATGCGACCCCAGCCGACGGCGATGTCGTAGGGCACCAGTCCCGCACCGGCATCCCAGCGATAGCGTTCCTTGCCCAGCACGCGCGCCTTGATTTCGTAGCGCGCCATCGCCTTCAGCGTGTAGCCGTTCTTTTGCATCGGCGGCACGTTCGACGCCTCGCCCTGCACGGGATCGGCAGAAACAAGAACGCCCGGTGCATGTGCTACCGGGCGTTCCATCCAGAACTCGCAACCGCCGTACAACACCGGCAGGGCAAACAACAGCCCGATCACACCGGTGCGCATGAGCGGCCTGGTTCAGGCCTTCAGTGCGGTCAGCACCTCATCCAGCATCTTCTTCGCATCGCCGAACAACATGCGGTTGTTCTCCTTGTAGAACAGCGGATTGTCGACACCCGCATAACCCGAAGCCATCGAACGCTTCATCACGATGGAGGTCTTGGCCTTCCACACTTCCAGCACCGGCATGCCGGCGATGGGGCTGGTGGGGTCGTCCTGCGCGGACGGGTTCACGATGTCGTTGGCACCGATCACCATGGTCACGTCGGTATCGGGGAAGTCATCGTTGATCTCGTCCATCTCCATCACGATGTCGTATGGCACTTTTGCTTCCGCCAGCAGCACATTCATGTGGCCCGGCATACGGCCCGCCACCGGGTGAATGCCGAAGCGCACGTTCACACCCTTCTCGCGCAAGGTTTTGGTGATTTCGTAGACCGTGTGCTGCGCCTGCGCCACCGCCATGCCGTAGCCCGGCACGATGATCACGCTCTTGGCTTCCTTCAACAACTCGGCAGTTTCAGCCGCGTTGACCGGCACCACTTCGCCCTGCGGCGCCGCGGCATCACCCTTGGCCGCCGGCGCACCACCGCCGGAACCGAAGCCACCGGCAATCACGCTGATGAAGTTGCGGTTCATTGCCTGGCACATGATGTACGAGAGGATTGCGCCGCTCGATCCGACCAGCGCGCCGGTGACGATCAACAGGTCGTTCGAGAGCATGAAACCGGTCGCCGCCGCAGCCCAGCCA
>JAEUNB010000317.1 GCA_016790625.1 Betaproteobacteria bacterium
TGAAGTACTTCGAAGCCAATATCGATCAGCTCGACGAAGACGGCAAGCGTCGCCTGCATACCAATCCGCTGCGTACGCTGGATACCAAGAACCCGAAGATGCAGGCGCTGGTCGATGGTGCCCCCCGCTTGGCGGACTATCTGGGCGACGCCGAGCGGGCGCACTTCGAGGGATTGAAGCGGCGCCTTGATGATGCAGGTCTGGCCTATGTGGTTAACCCACGTCTGGTGCGCGGCTTCGATTATTACAATCGCACGGTGTTTGAGTTCATTGCCGAAGGCAAGGGCTGGGAACTGACCATTGCAGGTGGCGGTCGATACGATGGTTTGACCGAGCAACTGGGTGGCAAACCGGCGACGTCATGCGGCTTTGGCATGGGCGTGGAGCGGGTGATGATGTTGCTTGAAGAGAATCCCCCGCCAGCAATCGACACGCTCGACGCGTATGTGATTTTCGGCGAGGGTTTGGAGGCTGCCGGTTTTCGGGTAGCCGAGAACTTGCGCGACCACGGTCTGGCAGTGGCGTTGCATGCAACACCGGATGGCAAGGTCGCCAGCTTCAAGTCGCAGATGAAGAAAGCCGATGTGAGTGGAGCGCGCTTTGCTATCATTCTGGGCGCGGATGAGGCGGCGGCCGGGAAGGTCGGCGTGAAGCCGCTGCGTGAGGAGGGCCAGCAGGCATTGCTCTCGCTGGATGAAGCGGTAAATCGGCTCTGGACCGTCGCGGTCGAGTAAGAATCAGCAGAAATTTCAGTATCAACAAGCAGAAAGATCAAGGTAAGGACACATGGCAGCTTACGATTTGGAAGAGCAGGAACGCATCGATGCGTTGAAGGACTGGTGGGATAAGTGGGGCAAGCTGGTTTATGCCGTTGCAATCGCCTTTTGCCTGGGTCTGATCGGCACCAACGCCTGGCGCTATTACCAGAACTCGCAACAGGCCGATGCCGAAGTGCTGTTCAAGAGCGTTGAGAAAACGGCGCAGGAAGTTGCCGCCAGCAAGGAAGTGAAAAAACTGTCCGAAGCGGCTAATGCCATGGCCGACAAGTTCCCGGGCACGTTCCAGGCCACCGATGCGCAATTGATGGCCGCTAAAGCCGCATTCGACGCCAACGACCTTACTACAGCCCAAGCACACCTGCAGTGGGTCGCCGACAAGGGCCGCGACGCGTACAAACCGCTGGCCAATATCCGCCTCGCCAGCGTATTGCTGGATGGCAAGAAATACGACGATGCGCTGAAGGCATTGGATCGAGTCAAGGATGATGGCTTCGCTGCCATGGCGGCGGATTTGCGTGGTGACATATTCGCCGTGCAGGGCAAAAAAGACGAGGCGCGTGCGGCGTATCAGGTCGCCGTCGACAAAGCCGGTGATCGCAGCCCGCTCAAGAGCTTGTCGCAGGCCAAGCTCGACGCGTTCGGTGGTGGCACCATCAAGCCCGCCGAATCCAAGGACGGCAAAGATTCCAAAGGAACCAAATAGTGAATTCATCCCGCCTGTTTGCGCAGGGTTTCGTAGTCCGGCATCTGACCACGGCTGCGTTGTTGGCAGTCGCTTACGGCATCAGCGGTTGCGCGTGGCTGGGCATTGGCGGCGGCGACAAGAAGCCGGTACCGTTGGCGCCGCTGACCAAGAACGACGCGTCGGTGTCGTGGTCTGCCAGCGTGGCCAAGGCGGGCGGTTCACTCTTTGTCCCCGCAATTGGTGACCGCATTGTTTATGCCGCAGGGCGCGATGGCACTATCTACGCACTATCGGAAGAAGGCGGCCGTATCGTTACCCGGCTTGAGTCGAAGGCTCCCATCGCTGGCGGCGTAGGTGTCGGCGACGATATGGTTGTCGTGGGCAGCACCAAGGGCGATGTGATTGCGCTTGATGCAGCTGGCCGTTCGCTTTGGAAAACCCCGGTTGCAGGCGATCTGCTGGCGGCACCTGTTGTGTCGGGTAGCACGGTCATTGTGCGTACAGCGGACGGTCGTTTGATGGCGCTGAATCGCATCGATGGCAAGCGCCAATGGGTATTCCAGCGCGCGGCACCGGCATTGACGTTGCGTACCAATGCCAGCGTGATCGTCAATCGTGGCGTGATCTATGCGGGCTATCCCGGTGGCAAAGTGATAGCCATCGAGCTGGATAGCGGCAAACCGATCTGGGAAGCAACCATTTCGCTGCCTCGCGGTTCGACCGAACTGGAACGGATTGCGGATGTGGCAGGCCTGCCCGTGCTTGATGACACGCGCATTTGCGCCGCCGTTTATCAGGGGCGCACCGGCTGCGTGGAAACGCTTAACGGCAACGTGCTGTGGTCGCGCGAAGTTTCCAGCGCTGATGGTGTCGCCATTGATGCGAAATATCTGTACGTCGCCGATGTCGAAGGCAATGTGTTCGCCTTGGATAAAACCAGCGGCACGACGGTGTGGAAGCAGGAGAAGTTGCAGCGCCGTGACCCGGGTACGCCGGTGTTGATCAAGGGCAAGGTCGTCACGGGCGACAAAGAGGGATTTGTGCACGTCTTGTCGCCGGAGAATGGCGATTTGACCGGCCGTATCCCGACCGACGGCAGCCGCGTGGTGTCGCTGGTGCGAAATGGCGAGCGCGCCGTGGCGCAGACCGAAAAAGGTGGTGTGTTCGCCATCGCGATCAAGTAACGCTGCGACTGACCGACCGAGTATCACGCCGTGAAGCCCACCATCGTCATTGTCGGTCGCCCGAATGTGGGCAAGTCGATGTTGTTCAATCGACTGACCAAATCGCGTGATGCGATTGTGGCGGACATGCCGGGGCTGACACGCGACCGTCATTACGGCCACGGCCGCGGTGCTTCAAAGCCGTTTCTGGTGGTCGATACCGGTGGTTTCGAGCCGGTGGTGACCGAGGGCATCCTGCACGAAATGGCCAAGCAAACGCTGCAGGCAATTGCCGAAGCGGATGCGATCGTATTCGTCGTCGATGGTCGCCAGGGCCTGACCTCGCAGGACAAGATCATCGGCGAGCGTCTGCGCAAGGAAGCAATGTCTCGCGGGATTCCCCTGGCGCTTGTGGTCAACAAGACCGAAGGCATGGACGAGGCTGTCGTGACTGCTGAGTTTCATGAGTTGGGGCTGGGTCATCCTTCTGCGATCTCGGCCGCGCATGGTGAGGGCGTCAAGCAGTTGATTGAGGACGTTTTGACGCACTTTCCGGATGCCGAGGACGAACCCAATCCAGATCATCCGAAGATTGCCGTGGTTGGCCGGCCCAATGTTGGCAAATCGACACTGGTCAATCGCCTGCTTGGCGAAGACCGGGTGATTGCGTTCGATCAACCAGGGACAACGCGCGATTCGATTTATATCCCGTTGCTGCGACATGGCAAGCAATACACCATTATCGATACGGCGGGAATCCGCCGGCGCGGCAAGGTGTTCGAGGCAGTAGAAAAGTTCTCCGTGGTCAAGACTTTGCAGGCAATCGAGGACGCAAACGTCGTGTTGCTGCTGCTGGACGCGAGGCAGGAAATCTCCGATCAGGATGCTCACATTGCCGGCTTCATCCTTGAGTCGGGGCGGGCGCTGGTGGTGGGCATCAACAAGTGGGACAACCTCGACGACTACACTCGTGAACGCACCAAGACCGAGTACGACCGCAAACTGCATTTTCTGAGTTTCGCTAATTTCCATACCATTTCGGCCAAGGACGGCATGGGGGTCACCCCGCTGTTTGCGTCGATTGACCAGGCGTTCGCGGCGGCCATGGCAAAGCTATCGACGCCCAAGCTGACGCGCGCATTGATTGCCGCCACTGCTGCCCACCAGCCCCCCATGAATGGCTTGAACCGGCCCAAAATGCGTTATGCGCACCAAGGTGGACACAACCCGCCTGTGGTTGTGGTGCATGGTACCGGGCTCGCCAATCTGGCCGACAGCTACAAACGCTACTTGGAGAATGCGTTTCGTGAGGCTTTCAAATTGCGTGGCACCCCGCTGCGCGTGGATCTCAAACAGGCCGCAAATCCCTATGCCGACAAGAAGCCTCAGGTGCTGACGGCAAGCCAGGAACGTCATCGCCGGCGCGGACGCATCCGTTCAAAGAAAATGTACAGCTAGGATCTCTGTTTCCTCAACGGAAAAGCATCTGCCGAGCTGTTTGCCTCGTATTTTTCTCTTCAAAGCCGATTTTTCCGGAACCCGGCGCGATTTTTGCTGTCTTGTAGGAAAGTAAGCCTTGGCGCGGTATCGGGTTTACGATACAGTGGAATTTCGGAAAATTGTTGTATTCGGGTCATGTTCGGGAGTCCGGGCTGATCATCATGTAACTGGAGAATAAGAACATGAGTGGCAAAGGGCAATTACTACAAGACCCGTTCCTGAACATACTTCGCAAGGAACACGTCCCCGTCTCGATTTACCTCGTGAACGGCATCAAACTCCAGGGCCAGATCGAATCGTTCGATCAGTATGTGGTTCTGCTGAAAAATACCGTGACGCAAATGGTGTACAAGCACGCCATTTCCACCGTCGTGCCGGCGCGCGCCGTGACCATTCCGTTCGAGAATCCGAACGAAAGCTGAGTCGCTTCGCGGGGCAGTGTGCGGGTTGGGTTGTGATCGCGGCTTTGGCCCCCATCTTTCAATGCAGGTAAGCGGAATCGGGCGTTCACTTCGCCGGTGCCATTACGTCTGCCAGATATGAAGCCTCAACACAGCATGCTCCAGCCCACCCAGACCCAGGCGGTCCTGGTTGGCATGGATATCAATGATCCGCTCTTCGACGAACGCGTCGCGGAGGCTGTCGAACTCGTCACCAGCGCTGGCGCGGCCGTCACGCAGGTGGTTACGGGCAAACGCCTGAAGCCAGATGCGTCGACTTTTGCCGGCAGTGGCAAGGTCGAGGAAATTGCTGCTGCCGTTGCTGCAGATGGCGCCAATCTGGTGGTGTTCAATCACCAGCTATCGCCGATCCAGATTCGCAACGTCGAGAAGGTGGTTGGCGTTCGGGTGATTGATCGTACTGATCTTATTCTCGACATTTTCGGCCAGCGCGCGCGCAGTGCCGAGGGCAAACTGCAGGTTGAGCTGGCGCAGATGCAGCACCTGATGACGCGCCTGGTGCGCGGTTGGACCCACTTGGAACGCCAGCGTGGTGGTATCGGTGTGCGTGGCGGGCCGGGTGAATCCCAACTGGAAATCGACCGTCGTTTGGTGGGGGACCGGATCAAACGCCTGAAAGAAAAACTGAAGAAGCTGGAGCGGCAGCGAGGCACGCAGCGCGCCAGTCGCAAACGCGCGGGTGTATACAAGGTTTCCATCGTTGGCTACACCAATGCCGGCAAGTCGACTTTATTCAACCGCATGACGCGCTCAGGTACCTATGTTGCCGACAAACTGTTTGCAACGCTGGATACAACCACCCGCAAGCTGTACATCGATCCCGGGATTCATGTCACATTGTCCGACACTGTTGGATTTATCCGCGATTTGCCGCATGGTCTGGTCGCGGCGTTTCACGCCACGCTGACCGAGGCCATGGAGGCAGATTTGCTGTTGCATGTGGTCGATGCAAGCAATTCGATGCGCGATCAGCAAATCGAGAACGTCAATACCGTGCTGGCCGAGATTGGTGCAATGGCGGTGCCGCAACTGATTGTGCAGAACAAGATAGACCGGCTGGAGAGCCTGCCTTTGCCGGCAGTGCTCAGAGACGAAGATGGTAAGATTCGCGAATTGCGGGTCAGTGCGTTGTCTGGTGCCGGCATGGACCTGTTGCGCGATGCCATCAAGGACGCGGCGCTGCAGGCGGGCTATCCGTTCGAGTACGCCGACCGCGAATCCAGCGAACCCGAAATTGACGGCCCAACAGAGGCCAATCCCGTTGAAATCGAAACCCGGAGTGAATTGAATGCGATCGTTTGATCGAAGTGTTTTGGCTTGGCCGATGGCGGTCGTCGCCTATCCGTATTTCTGGCTGCAGCATCGCCGACAAAAGCGCGCGGCTGCGGACGGTGTGCTCGAAATGGCCAACGAAGACCCGCAGTGGGGAAAGCGCGGTGGTGGCGGTAACGATGGTCCGCCGGATCTCGACGAAATCATGCGCAAGTTCAACCAGAAACTGGGCAATTTGTTTGGCCAGAAGCCTGGCTCCAACGGGGGCAATTCCGGCGGCGGCATGCCGGCGGGCGCCATCGGAGGCGGCTTCGCGCTGGCGGCGGGGTTGGCGGTGTCGATCTGGCTGGCGACCGGTTTCTATATTGTGGAAGAAGGCAGCCGCGGGATTGAGCTTCGGCTGGGCAAATATACGCAAACCACCTCGCCAGGACCGAGATGGCACTGGCCATATCCGATCGAGACCGCTGAAATGGTCAATGTTCAGCAGGTGCGCGCGATAGAGGTCGGGCATCGCAACAACCAGAAGACGAAAGTTCGCGAAGAAGCGCTGATGCTGACTGAAGACCAAAACATCGTCGACGTTCAGTTCGCCGTTCAGTACACGTTGAAGTCACCGGAGGAGTTCCTGTTCAACAACCGCAACCCGGACGAAGCGGTGCGTCAGGCGGCGGAAACCGCCATGCGTGAAATCGTTGGCCGCAGCAAGATGGACTTTGTGCTTTATGAGGGCCGTGGCGATATCGCCGCGCGTGCAAAGGTGCTGATGCAGCAGATACTGGATCGCTACAAGACCGGCATCCTGATTTCCATCGTCAACCTGCAGAACGCCCAGCCGCCCGAGCAGGTGCAGGCGAGCTTCGACGACGCGGTGCGCGCAAAGCAGGACCGCGAGCGCCTGAAGAACGAAGGCGAAGCCTACGCCAATGACATTTTGCCGAAAGCTCGCGGCGCAGCGGCAAGATTGCTGGAAGAGGCCAATGGTCACAAGCAGCGTGTGGTTGCCAATGCACAGGGTGATGCATCCCGCTTTACCCAGGTTCTCGCCGAGTATGACAAGGCCCCCGGCGTAACACGCGAGCGGCTGTATCTCGACATGATGCAGGACATCATGAAGAGCACCAGCAAGGTGGTGGTCGATCAAAAGGGTGGAAACAGCCTGCTTTATCTGCCGCTGGACAAGTTGATCCAGTCTACGGCTGCGCAGTCTGTTGCCCCGCAACCCGTCGAGAGCGCGCCGCGCATCGTTACAACACCTGAGCCTACGCAGCCCGCGACGGACTCGCGCCGCGATTTGCGTTCACGCTAAGGCGAGGAGAACCTATGAACAAGAATCTCCCGACCATCATCGTCATCTCACTGCTGGTGTTGTTGACACTGGTTTTTTCCGCTTACACCGTCGACCAGCGCCAGGCGGCTATTCGCTTCCGTCTTGGTGAAGTTGTTGCCATTCAGCAGGAACCCGGTTTGTATTTCAGGCTGCCGCTGATTGAGAACATCAAGCTTTACGACACGCGTATCCAGACGCTGGATACCAAGGATGCCGAGCGTATCCAGACTAAGGAAAAGAACAACGTTTTGGTCGATTCCTTTGTCAAATACCGCATCATCGACGTCAAGCAATTCTTCGTTTCCACACGCGGTGATCTGAATCAGGCTGAGATTCGCCTCGCTCAGTCCGTGAACAATGACCTGCGCGACGAGTTCAGCCAGCGTACTCTGGCCGAGGTAATTTCCGGCGAGCGCGAAAAAATCATGGAAAGCCTGCGCGCCAAGACCGACAAGGACGCGCGCAGTATCGGTATCGAGGTGTTGGACGTGCGTCTGAAACGCGTCGATCTGGTGCAGGAAATCAGCGCCGACGTTTATCGGCGCATGGATTCCGAGCGCAAGCGCGTGGCCAACGAGTTGCGTTCCACGGGTTCCGGCGACGCTGAAAAGATCCGCGCCGATGCCGAGCGCCAGCGCGAGATTGTCCTCGCCGAGGCCTACCGTGACGCGCAGAAGATCAAGGGTGAGGGTGACGCGCAGGCGGCGCGCATTTACGCGCAAGCCTTCAGCAGGAATCCCGAGTTCTATTCGTTCTATCGCAGCATGGAAGCCTACCGCAACAGCTTCAAGAACAAGAGCGATGTGATGGTGCTGGAGCCGAGCTCCGATTTCTTCAAATATCTGAAGAATCCGAACAAGGGCGGCAAATAACGGAATTCAGCGCAACACCTATTACTTGCGTATAATTCGTCAACGGCGCGTTCCAAACAGGGGCGCGCCGTTTTTGTTGCCTGTTTTCCGCGTTTGACCTGATATTCCATTCATCCGGGCCCGCCAAATGAAAGAAAGTCTGCTTGCCGGTTTTGCCATGATGCTGGTATTCGAAGGGTTGCTCCCTTTGTTGGCGCCCAAGGTTTGGCGCGAAACCATGCGGCAGATCGCCGAGTTTCGTGACGGCCAGCTGCGCTTTATCGGCCTGCTGTCGATGGCAGTCGGCGTGGTCATGCTGTTGATGGTGAATTAAGTGAGAACCTGGACCCTTCCCGAACACATAGAAGACCTGCTGCCGGCCGATGCCCGCAAGCTGGAGCGGTTGCGCCGTCTTGCCCTGGACAAGTTCGAAACCCACGGCTACGAATTGGTGATGCCTCCGCTACTGGAGTACATCGAGTCCTTGCTCACAGGTACCGGGCACGACATGGACTTGGCCACATTCAAGCTGGTCGATCAGTTGTCGGGCCGCACCATGGGCATACGTGCTGATACCACACCACAGGTTGCCCGAATTGATGCGCATCTGCTGAATCGGCAGGGCGTGACCCGGCTCTGTTATGCCGGAAGCGTATTGCACACGTTGCCTGCCGGGTTGGGCAAGAGCCGTCAGCCATTCCAGGCCGGCGCTGAAATTTACGGCTATGCAGGTCTTGCTGCGGACATTGAGATCCAGCAATTGATGATTGACGTGCTGCGCGATCTGGGCGTGCCCGGGGTGCAGCTCGACATCGGGCATCCAGCCATTTTTCGTGCGCTGCTCGAAGAAGCGGGCGTGAGCGCCGAGGTCGCCGAACAGGCATTTATCGCCACAGAGGCTAAGGACATCCCCGCTCTCAAGGTATTGGCACCTTCGCTGGGCAGGATGGCAGAGCCGCTGTTGCTGTTGCCCCAACTGCATGGTGATGCCAGCGTGCTTGATAAAGCTGCCGCGCGACTGCCGAAAGTCAAACGGATCACGGAGTCGCTCGAACAGCTCGCGCAAATCCAGCGGCACTTCTCCGCGCAGG
>JAEUNB010000265.1 GCA_016790625.1 Betaproteobacteria bacterium
CCATATTCTGTTTTATGTATGCAGATGCATACGGCGCTTGCGCATGATATGTGCGGGAAAACTCAATATTGAAGGCAGCCGTGCTGCGGTAGTCGATCTGTGGGTGCGCTTTGTTTCCGAGTGCCGCGTGGATCGGATCAGCGGTGTGAATCGGATCGGTTGGAGGCACATTTGCGCCAAGGTCTTGGTTCGGCGCACTATATGTGCCCTCCCCTGCGGCAGGACCACTGCCTCCCTCTTGCCCCAAACAAGGGTCATCCGGCCCCTCCGGTTTGAAATCTGTTAGCAGCGGGCCCATTCCACCACCTCCGGCGCCGCCGCCAAATATAAATGGCCTGAAGATACTGTAATCGCCTATGACGATACGTTCCATCGTTTGCGGCCCACTAGGAGGAGTTGACGGGCCAGAAGGAGGCGCAGGTGGGGGAGGGGTAGTGGAACCACTCATATTGATCCCACTAACCCCGTTGGCCGGGCCAGCCAAGTTGACATCAACTACGTTCGTTGATCCGAAGTTAAGGCCTGGTGCACCAGCGCCGCTGCCTCCAACAGTGACCCCAGTCGTCCCACCAGACCCGTTGTGCTTGATTACAATCGTACTAGGTCGGGTGCCGACTGCATAAGGAATAAAGTCGACTGAAATATTGCAACTGGCACCGGGCGCAATTTCTGCGGGACAAGTGCTACCTGTTACCGAGTAGTCAACGGTCGACGTTGTCGTGCTCGTCACACTAACTGGCTGGCCACCGGTATTCTGAACAGTAATTGTCTGAGACGGCGCAACCGTTCCATAGGATTGCTGGCCAAAGTTAGGGGGCGTCGATGTGAGTGTCAAAGTGCCCGGCGGAACAAATGCCTGGCCAGTCAAAATGCTCTGCGCAACCCAAGGGCCATTCTGTATATAGATGCTTGCCGTTGATTGCTTGTTACCCGCAGAGGTTGGCGTAAAGCGATAGGTGAGCGTGCAGGACTGCCCGGGAGTCAGCGTTGCGGGGCAGCCATTTGTCTGCAGGGTAAACTCGGGGTTACTTGATTGGATTGAAATAATGTTTGCGTCATGATTTCCCGTATTGGAAACGTACACCGTGGCGGTTGAGTAATTGAGCGGCTGCGTCCCCGTGTAGCTAACGCTCTGAAAATTTGTCTGATAAGGAACTGCCACGGCAAGGACACTTGGGACACAGTACCAATCAAGTGCACCGGTACTATCCTGACAGTTTGATGTATTGGTGCCCGCGATTCCAGGGCTGCATTGCAGTCCCATTGCTGGGTGAATATTGCACGTTGACGATGACGCCGGCCAATAGCCCGGATATGAGCACACCATGCTGCTGCCGGAAGGGCTGCAAGTCGCTGCGCCAGTTGTTACGCAACTGATTCCATTGGGCGCGCCGGCATTTGGCGAACATGTGGAGGACATACCTTGGGCAGAAGCCTCACTCACACCCAAACATTTGCCAAGATGTACATGTTTACCCTTTTAGAAATGCGTGCCGGACATGGAAATGTCGCAACCAAGACTGCGAAACAGTGAGTGATTCTGCTTGGAGAAAAATGCCAAACGGATTCTAGCGAAAACAAATCAAGCAGTGGCCCGGATGTTAATTTTTTTTATTTTTTATCTAAAACCCGTCCGTTTGGGTGTGGCGGCTCGTCGTGGAGTGTGCTAGGGAGCCAGCCAAATGACGTTCATCGAACGTTTATTGACAGAGAGTTGGAAACTACCACTCCTCTTTCACATATGGCGGCAAATCGGATCAAGCGCAATCTCTGGACGCCTTAACCGCATCGGCTACCCAAAGACTTGATCATGAGAAACGAGAGCCTGCGATGCCACACTACTTGGCAGGCGCCACCGCGGCCCCTTCGATGCCGTGTCGCTTGAGCGCCTCGGCGACAAAGCCCGACGCCTTCATTTCTTCGACAAATTTTTTCAGATAGTCGAGCCCGGCTGGCCGGCCCTTCTGTGTCGCCATGGCCTGATTGATCACCATGAAGCGGCCATCGAGCAGGCGCAGGCCCGGAATGCGTTTGGCATCGGCCTGCAGCTGCTGCTTAACGCCGGCAGCGACCTCGATCTTGTCCGCCACCATGGTATCGACCACCACCGGCGAGGTGGCCGCGCGCACCAGCGTGGCCTGCTTGATTTCGCGTGTGAGATACAGATCGTAGGCGCTGCCCTTGCCGACGACGATGCGATTGCCCGGTTTGTCCACTTCGTCGTTTTTCGTGATGGGCGACTCATTTCGCACCAGATAGGCGCCTTCGATCACCACGTAAGCCGCAGTGAAATCGGTATCCTGCGCGCGCACGGGATCGATGGCGAAATAGCCGATGTCCCATTCGTTGTTGCGGATGCCTTCGACCACTTTTCCCGCCGCCGTGTAGGTCACCAGTTGCACCGGCACGCCCAGCCGGCGACCCAGCTCGCGGCCGAGATCGACCGATACGCCACTGGCTTCACCGGTAGCGGTGTTTTTGTTCGCCAGAATCGGATTGCCGAAGTTGATGGCCACGCGCAGCGTGCCGGAAGGCGCCAGCTCTCTAGCTGCTGCTTTTGTGGTCGCCGACTTCTCAGACATGGACGGCACGCCTGCACATCCACCAAGCACTGCCACGATCACAAGCGGACCGAAAACGCGAAACATGATGACTCCTCTCAAGAATCGGTGAAGGCGATTTAACATCACCCGCCATTCTGCATGGTGGCTGCACAATTGGAAATGCGCTCAAGCAACAACGCGATTGCGCCCATCCTGCTTCGCCTTGTACAGACGGCGATCTGCCACCGCAAACAACTGGTCCCAGTCCACGCCATCCGCCGGGAACATCGCAAGGCCGCCGCTGACAGTCACGCTCAGTACATCGTCGGTGATCGCCAGCGCGCCTTCCTGCACCTGCGTGCGCAACCGGTCGGCCGCATTGATCGCAGTCTGCCGGTCACCGTTCAGCAGCATGACAAACTCCTCGCCGCCGATGCGACCGAGGAAATCGCCGGCACGGCGCGCCCGGGACAGGCAATCGGCAACGTGCTTCAGCACCCGATCGCCAGTAGCGTGCCCGTAGCGATCGTTGAACTGTTTGAAGTGATCGATATCGAGAATCAGCAACGCGAACGACGAGCCATGCCGCACCGCCTGCGACTCGGTTTCCTTGAAACGCTCCAGTACCGCGCGCCGGTTGGGCAATTCGGTCAGCGAATCGGTCAGTGCGACATGGGTCAGTGTCATTTCCATTTTTCGCACTTCGATCCAGAACAGCGCCATGGTGCAGGCCACGGCAATCACGATCTGTGCGATACCGAACAGGGAAATGATCAGGTCGACGCTATCGCGGTCGTTGGTGACACGGGCAATATTCCACACGAAGGCGATTCGCAGCAGCCATACACCGACGGCGATCAGCATGAATGCCGCCATGAAGTGGGCCGCTCCCTTGGCCTGCACAGGTGGGCGCAGCAGCAGCCAGGCGGCGCTGTAGACAAACAGTACTATCGCAATGACCGACGGCGCTGTCAGGTTGGCAAGCGTCCTCCACTCATCGGCGAAGAAATTGAAGCCGATCAGCACCGCAATGGTGGCGCCGAGCCCGCCATACGCCCAGCGCATGGCGACATGGCCCGGCGTGTTGGCCATCACACCCGCAGCAGCGAAGATGGGCGCCCATGCGATGAGCGTATTACCCAGCGTCAGACTGTACGGCGCCGGAATCACCCGCTGCAGGGTGATCAACAATCCGGTCGAGTAAAGCAGCAGGCTCCAGCCCCAGTACCTGAGCGAAGGCGCTCTGCGCTCGCCGCGCGCCACCAGCAGGCACAAGATGCCCAGCAGGTAGTGCATCAGCAGCAAGGCGAGAACGACAGTTTGTGCGCGAGTCATGTTGTTTTTGTTAGCGCGCCGCCTGCGAAACAGCGCGCCGTTA
Organism: Betaproteobacteria bacterium; assembly: GCA_016790625.1. Lineage (GTDB taxonomy): Bacteria > Pseudomonadota > Gammaproteobacteria > Burkholderiales > Usitatibacteraceae > UKL13-2. Next base: position 3,922 of record JAEUNB010000265.1, read on the forward strand.
CATCGACCGTGAGCTGTGGTGACTAGTCTTCCAGCATCTTCTGCAAGGTCTGGCGGTTACTTTCCAGCAGCAGCAGCCTTGTTGCATCCTTGTGGGTAAAGGACGTGGTGAGCTTCTTGCCGGCGAGGTCCTCAGCATTGACCACTTCGATGGTGAAGTTCAGATTGTCCTTCCCCCAGATTTCCGGCGAATTCCACTTGCCGCGGGAGGAGTGCGGCAGACGCAGCGCCTTGGTCTCCCCCGGCAGCAGCGGCGATTCGGATAATTTGTAGTTGATGTCGTCGCTGTAGAGCGCCTTGCCGCTCACTGGCTCGCTAACCGTGCCACGCAGGTACAGATAGGTCAGCCCGCCGGTGGTACCGTTGCGCACTTTGAAATCCATCACACTGATTTTTTCCGGTCCAACGCTATTGAAGCGCAGGGTCGGCTCCAGCACCTCAATTCCCTGCAGGGCGGTTTTGCTACGCGTATTTTCGTCGCGCGTGGCGGTCAGTTTTGCGATTTCCTGGCTGGTGACGTTGAGCTGCTTGCCGGCCTCGTCCTTGCGCCGCTTTTGCCCGGCCGCGATCACCTGCCGCCCGGTCATGCCATTCACCAGTGGCATCAATTGCTCGGACAGCTGTTCGGGGCTCTTGCTGTCGCGCAGTTTTTTCAAGGCACCGAGAATTCCGCCCTCGTAGCCGATGCTGACATCGGTTACCGCCAGCACCATCAGCGCTTCATCCAGCTTGGCGACCTCCTCGGGCTTGGCCGACTTCTTGATTGCCTCCATGCTGGCTTCGAATTTTTTCTCGTTCGACCCATCGAATTTGCGATCCAGCCCGGATGAACAGGCCGCGAGCGCCAGGATGGCGAAAAGGGATAGCAGTCGTTTCATCGGGCATGTTCCTTTGGTCGGGAATTGCTGCGGCAGGAATCGAAATATCGACGACAGTGTAGCCAATATAGCATCGGCAGTATCGAGGCCTTTGATCGACCGACAAACGTAATACCAGGCGACCGCAAGCTTCCGGCAGGCGCTACGGCCAACTCGCCAGAATCACCCGCGCGACATCTCCACCAGTGTTGTCACCGTACGCCAGTTTCTGGCCGTTGCCGCCACACCCAGCAGGCGCTCGACGCGCTCGGCCAACTTCGATTTGCCGATGCCATCGCGCGCATGCAGGTAGAAAACCTGATCGCGCAAGGTGAACTGTTCGCCCTCGACCGCCAGTGATTTCATGGTGGCAATATCCGGCTTGACCGGCAACGACTCGAGAAAATAGAGATGCAGATTTTTCGGTTCAGCATCGGCTTGCGGATAGGGGTTTCCCTCAGCCGCAGCAACCAGCGCATCGGCCGGGATCAGCAGCACGCGCGGCGCGAAACCGAACTCGGCATCCACAGCATCCGCAATCGCCCGTTCAAGCTTCGCCGGCGACTTTATCTTGTGCTCGAACACAACATTGCCGCTCTGGATGTAGGTGCGCGCATTGCTGCCGCCCAAAGAATCAATAATCGCCATCAGGCGTTTCATCGGCAGCAGGTGGTTGCCGCCGACATTGATGCCGCGCAGCAGTGCAATCCAGATCGTCATGCAGAGAAGCATAACGCAAACGGTCACAATGGCTTTGCTGCGGTAGGATGGGTGTCACTTTTCGCCGGCATTATCGGCTGTCATCGGCAAAAAATCATCCCAGCATGTCCTCCATCGCCAATCTGCTCGCTACCCTGCTGCTGCCCCCGTTGTGTTTCCTGATTCCGTGCGCCATCGGGTTTTTGCTGTTAAAGCGCCATCCCCGGATGGCGAAGTGTCTGATCGCGCTGCCGTTGGTGTTGCTATGGATCGCGTCGGTGCCGCCAGTGGGCGAATGGTTGCTGCTGCAACTGGATCGCGCAGTGGATTCAAAACCGCTCCCAGCAGAGCGCTATCGCGCAGCACAAGCCATCGTTCTGCTGTCATCGGGGCGCAATTACGAATCGCTCGAGTACAAGGGCGACACCGTCGATGGCGAATCACTGGAACGCGTGCGTTACGCGGCCGTATTGCAACGCGCAACCGGGCTGCCGGTACTTGCGACCGGCGGGCGACCGGAAGACGACGAAAAGTCGCTGGCCGAGCTGCTCAAGCTCGCCGCAGACGAGTACGGCATGCCATTGAAGTGGATGGAAAACGAGGCTCGCAACACTGGCGAGAATGCGCGCTTCAGCCGCCGCATCCTGGCTGCGGAAAAAATCGACACCATCGTACTGGTCACCCATGGCTGGCACATGCTGCGCGCCAAGCGCGCGTTCGAGCGCGCCGGATTCAAAGTGATCCCGGCAGCCACCGGCCTGCATCACCGGCCGATCCCGACCATCCACAATGTTCTGCCCACAGCAGAGGGCCTGCACAAGACGGCGATCTTCATGCACGAGGCAATAGGCCTTGTCTGGTACGAACTCACCAATGCCGGCCGCGAATAAGCGCTGCCCCTTCTGCCTTGTGTAAACTCGCAGCGATTAATCAACGGAGAAATAAATTGCACACTTCTCTCAAGCTTTCCCTGCTGGCAGCCGCGCTTGCCACGATCGCATCGACGGCAATTGCCGCCCCCACCGCCCTGCAATGCGGGCGTCTGGTCGATGTGCGGGCACTGGAATTGCAAACCGAGCGCACCATCGTAGTCGATGGCACCAAAATCGTCAGCGTCGAACGCGGCTACACTGCGCCGGCCGGTGCTGCGGTAGTCGATCTGAAGAATCACACTTGCATGCCGGGTTTGATTGATCTGCACGTGCACCTCGGCTCCGCCATTTCCGCCAATTCGGTGACCGAAGGCTTCAGCTTCAACCCGCCGGATTACGCGATTCGCGGCGTGGCTAATGCGGAAAAGACCCTGCTAGCGGGCTTCACCTCGTTGCGCGAACTGGGCGCGGCACCGCATGTGAGCACCGCGCTGCGCAATGCGATTAACCAGGGCATCGTCAAAGGCCCGCGCATTCACGCCGCCGGTGGCGTGGTCAGTACTGGCGGCCACGGCGATCCCACCAACGGCCTGCGCTCGGACCTGATGGGCAGCCCCGGGCCGGAGCGCGGTGTGATCAGCGGTGCGGACGAAGCGCGCCGTGTAGTACGGCAGCGTTACAAGGAAGGCTACGACCTGATCAAGATTTCCACCACCGGCGGCGTGCTGTCGCTGGCCAAGAGCGGCGATGCGCCGCTGCTGATGGATGAGGAGTTGGTGGCGATCGTGCAGACGGCAAAAGACTACGGCATGCCGGTCGCCACCCACGCGCATGGCGCCGATGGCATGAAGCGCGCCATTCGCGCCGGTGTGCAGACCATTGAGCACGGTACCTATCTCGACGACGAGGCGATGGCGCTGATGAAGCAGAAAGGCACCTGGCTGGTCGCCACCATTTCCGCAGGACGCTTCGTCGCCGACAAGGCGCAGGAAAAAGGCTTCTTCCCCGAGATCATCCGCAGCAAGGCCGCTGCCATTGGTCCGCAAATCCAAGGCACTTTTGCTCGTGCGTACAAAGCAGGCGTAAAGATCGCCTTTGGCACCGATCAGGGTGTAGCGCCTCATGGCGATAACGCCAAGGAATTCCAGTACATGGTCGAGGCGGGAATGCCCGCGCTGGAAGCGATCCGCGCGGCTACGCTGAACGGCGCGACCGTGATGGGCATGGAAAAGCAGATCGGCACGATCGAGGCCGGCAAACTCGCTGATATCGTCGCGGTCGCGGGCGATCCAACCAAGGACATCACCGTGATGATGAAGATGGGGCTGGTGATGAAGGATGGGGTGATTTACAAGCGGCCGTAGCAGTTGCGCAGCCCGCATATGGATTGAAAACTCCAGCATTGGCGCGGCTTGACGGGCAAAAATACCCTGGAGACCGCGCCAATGCTGGAGTTTGATCTGGCGCGCTTTAACCGGGTAATGCTCACGATTTCGTCCCAATCCCCGCTTTCTGCAATCCGTCGCCACGGCGTTGAGAGGTCTCGCGGCACCACCTAAAGTGGCTTCATCGCCATCGCATGTCATTGATGGCCGTCGAAACGGAGCCTCATATGTTGCGCAAAACCACCTCATCCCTGCTACTGACAGCTGCCCTTGCATTTGCCGCAGGCACCGCTCAGGCGGAAGGTTTTTCACTGGCAGCCAAAACCGGAGACAAGAAATTTTCCGCCGGCATCGAGTTCGATGACCAAGCCAGCGCCGAGCAAACCGGCCTGCCGGTCTATCCCGGCGCCCGCCGCGATCGCGACGACGTGCGCAATGCCGACAACGTCAATCTGGGTTTCTGGGGTGGCGACTTCGGCGTCAAGCTGGTGGTGGTGAAAATGGAAAGTAACGACAAGCCCGAACAGGTGGCCGAGTTCTACCGTCGCGCGCTGGGCGAATTCGGCCCGGTGCTGGATTGCTCACGCGCCAAATCCCGCGAAACACCGCGGCCCCGCGAAAAGAGCAAGGGGCCGAAGCCGCTTGATTGCGACAGCGATCGCGGCGAGAAAAACGGCCAACTGTACAAAGCCGGCACGCGCCGCAATCAACACATCGTCAGCATCCAGTCGCGCGGACCGGGTACAGCATTTCAACTGATTCACGTCGAAGTTCGCGGGCTGGACTAAGACCCACTATTCGTCGCTGGCAAACGCGAATCCGTTCTTGCCGCTGCGTTTCACGCGGTACATCGCCAGGTCGGCGCGGCGGGTGATGGTGGGGCCATCCTTGCCGTGATCGGGAAACATGGCGATGCCAATGCTGGCGCCGAGAGTGAATGTTCGCTCGCCTACCACCACCGGACGGGCGACAGTCTCAACCAGCTTGCGAGCCAACTCCGCCGCACCATCGGCATTGGCGACCGAATTCATGATGACGACGAATTCGTCGCCACCGACCCGAGAGACCGTGTCCTCGGCGCGAAGTGAATTCTGCAATCGCGCGGCAATTTCCTTCAGACACTGGTCGCCGGCGTCATGGCCGGCGGCATCGTTGACCGCCTTGAATCCGTCGAGATCGAGAAACAGCAATGCGGTGCGATCACCGGCGCGCTCCGCACGCAGGCAGGCACCTTCAAGCCGATCATTCGCCAGCCGCGCGACCGGCAGCCCGGTCAACAAATCATAGTCGGCCAATCGCGCAATTTCGTCGTGCTGGCGACGCACCTCGGCCAGCAGGTCGGCCATGGCGCGCTTGTAGTAGCGCACCATCAGCAGCAGGCTGGCAAAGAAGAACGCTGCCGAGATCAGGTAGGTCGCCCACTGCTGCGAACTGGTGGAGATGGATTCGGCGGGCGCCGGCAGTTTCAGATAACCGCTGACAAAACCATAACCGATCAACAGGATATAAAAGAAGATCGCCCATGCAAGCCAGGTCGCCAACTGGCGAGCGACGAACAGTGCGAGCAACAAGACCGCGACCGGGAAAAACCACGCGCCCCCCGACATCAGTCCCATGGTGTAGATACCGCTGGTCGCCACCAGCAAATTTGAGGCGATGGCGTAGGCTGCCTTTACCGTGGGCGAAAATCGTGCACGGAAAAAAGTAAACACCAATGTGACCGACAGCAGCGCACACTGGGCGGTGTAGATTGGCAGCCAGCCGGTGAAATTCGCGCGGCTGATGGAAAGAAGCAGCGCCACCGTGCCCAGCAGCGCCCACATGACCAGCAGCTGGTCGATAAACTCGCCCAGCCAGGCAATCGACACTTCGTCCAGTTCGGCATCAGCACCCTTGACCATGCGGGCATTGTACCCGCGACACTTTTGTTGTCGCAGCCAGATTGTGCCGGCCGGTCCACGCCAGACTGCTTAGGCCGGGACTACAAAGGCCGGTCGTCGGGGCAATACAGACGCGGCGAAATCGTCTGCACGGTCTCCGTCGCCACCGCGCGCAATTTGCTTTGCGTATCGCTGTCGATGCCGAATTGCGTGAATACCGGCAGGTCGTCCGGTGACGTGCCGGTAATAGTGTGAGCGATGACTAGCGCCGCGAGGAAGGAGCCGGCGGCCACCGCGTGATTGCCATCACCCGCGTGCAGCACGATGCCGGGATTGCGGGCCACGGACAGATCCCACGCCTGACCGATCGGCGCCACGCAAGCCGGTGTCTTGCGCGCAATCGATACATGCAAATCGTAAATGCGCTGCGTTTCAGCAACGCCGCGCCGTGGCCATTCCGGAAACATGACCGGCATCGCGCCGGCCTCGCGCGCCAGCTTTATCCAGTCATTGGCTTCGGCGGTCGAGTAGTCATACAAGCCGCTGGCGCTGTATTTCTGCGCCTGCAACACCACCGCACTCCAGCGGCGGCTGCGAATCAGGGCGAGCGACGCGGAATCGGCAATCCGCTCATCGAGGAACATCCACCCCGGCGCCTCGACAGCGGCAACGGTCTTGCCCGGTCTGGCAGCCTGGATCATCGCCGCAACCATACCGGGCAAGTTATTGAACGAAGTGTGGCTGTTGCCCATCAGCAGCACGCCGATCTCAGCAGTGGCGGGCGATGCGTTGCCGCTGCTTGTGCCATTGGCTGCGCCTCCGCCGCCGCTGCCGCAAGCAACCGCTGTGATTGCCAAGCCGACTGCGATCGCCGTCTTAACCGCCCAACCCAAAGCCACATTCATCTCCGTCTCCTCGTCCGATTTTCAAACGAGGCCATGCTTACACGGCGTAATGACGGAAATCCGGCACGGAAAAATAATGGAGAAATATTGGCGGCTGTTTTTGGCAACCAAGGCGGTCGCGGCAAGGCGTTTCGCCGCACTCTTGTGTGAGTTGTTGCTAACAGACCATCACAAACAGCCATGTGTTGGTCACATTTTGGCAACTATCTGTTTTTAGACAAAAAAGCGCCTTGAACAGTGTTGTTTGTATGCAACGTCAACGGATTATTTGTAGTCATGCTCCCACAATGACGATATGCTTTCACCTGTAACAAATAGTTTCGGTGATGTACAAAAAGCGCCGAAATGTATCTTTATCTGTATCTCTGCCGCGCACTTCGCCTGCAAGGCGGGTTTCATCGTTTCACTATAGGGAAAATCATGAAAAACACTCACGCACAGAAGGCGCTGCCGAAGGCGGTTGCCAATGCGTTGCGGGTTTGCATCCTCGCTTCGCTCGCCGTCCCCGCGCTGGCGCAACAGCCGGCACAAAAGGTCGACAAAATTGAAGTTACCGGCTCGAACATCAAACGCGTCGATGCCGAAACCTCATCCGCTGTCCAGGTTCTGACCAAGGAAGATATCGAGAAGAGCGGCGTACAGACCGTTGCCGAGTTGCTGCGCGCAGTCCCCGCCATCGCCGGCGGCAGCTTGCAGGATTTCGACGGTGGCTCGGGCTTCTCCCGCGCGACCCAATCCGCCTCGCTGCGTGGTCTCGGTTCCATCGGCACCCTGATCCTGCTGAACGGCCGCCGCGTTGCTCCGGCTGCCAACGCCGATCCGAACACCGGTCAGGGCCAGTCGTACAACCTGAACACGATTCCGCTGTCCGCCATCGAGCGCATCGAAATCCTGAAAGACGGCGCATCCGCCATTTACGGTGCCGACGCGATCGCTGGTGTAATCAACTTCATCCTGAAGAAAGACTACACCGGTGCTGAAATGCGTGTGACCGGCGGCAGCTCGCTGGACAACACCTTCCGCAACTACACCGTGACCGGTACCGCCGGCTTCGGTGACCTGGCCAAGGACCGCTTCAACGTCCTGATCAGCGGCGAGATCTTCCACCGCGATCCGGTCAACTACAACGAGCCGAACGGTGTGCTGAACGACGACTATCGTCGCCTCAACAGCCGCAATGCGTTGACGTCGACCTTGTCCACCATCCCGAACTTCTACCGCGAAGCAGTGTTGGGCAATGGCGTGTTCACCACCACCCTCGCCACTGATCCGCGCTGCCCGGCAGCCAATCGGGTCAGCGCCAACTCCGGTTGCCGTGCCAATGCCTTCGACTACATCAATATCCAGAACAAGGCGGATCGGGGCGGTTTTATTGCCAAGGGAACGATGGATTTCTCGTCCACCCTGCAAGGTACGGCTGAATTCAGCTTTACCCGCGCCAAGAACTACTTCACCGATTCCCCGCCAACGCTGGACGGCACGGGCAACGGCTCGATCTGGTTCAACGCTGCCGGTCAACGCTTCCAGTACAAGTTGCAGCTGCCGGTTGGCCATCCGGACAACACGTTCACCGTCCCGGTCGGCGTACGCTATCGCTTTGCCGATCTTGGCCTGACCTACACCACCACCACCAATGACGCTTCGCGCGTATTGCTGGGCCTGACCGGCAACCACTTCAACTGGGACTGGGAATCGGCATTCCTGTACAGCAAAACCGAGCGCGAAGAAATCGCCAACGGCCGCCTGTTCCTGCCGGCCTTGATCACCGCCATCAACAATGCGACCTATCGTCTCGGCGCCACCAATAACAGCGCCTCGGTGATTGCCGGCTTGAACCCGTACCGTACCGGCACCGGTGAAACCGACATTAAGAGCTGGGATATCAAGGGCTCGCGTGAGTTGATGAACCTGGCCGGTGGCCCGCTGGTGCTCGCGGTCGGTGCCGAAATCCGCCGCGAATCGTTCGACATCACCTCCGATCCGCAGCAAGTGGCTGGCAATTTTGTCGGTATCGCGTCCACCACCGTCGGTGCGTCGCGCGATGTGGAGTCGATCTTCGCCGAATTGTCCGCGCCGATCATCAAGAATGTGGAAACGCAATTGGCGGTTCGTCACGACCACTACAGCGACTATGGCAACTCCACCACGCCGAAGGTTGGCATCAAGTGGAAGCCGATCAACACGCTGGCCTTGCGTGCCAACTACGGCGAAGCATTCCGTACGCCGTCGCTGACGCAAACCTCGAACTCGCGCGTTCAGTCGTTCAGCACCATCACCGACCCGGTGCGTTGCCCGAACGGCGTTACGCCGCTGCCGGGTGGCGACTCTACCGACTGTACCGGCCGCACCGTGGCGTCGATCTTCCTGCCGTCCACCGGTCTGGAACCGGAGCGTTCGAAGAGCTTCTCGTACGGCTTCATCTGGTCGCCGCTGTCGAACCTGTCGATCCAGTCTGAACTGTGGGAAATCCGACGCCGCAGCCAGATCGACCGCTTCAGCGCGCAGCAGGTTATCAACAACGAATTCACCCCCGGCTACACTGGCGGTTCCGTGGTCCGCAGCTCGAATCCGGCTTCGTTCCTGACCAACGCTCAAGGCCAGCCGATCCCCGGTACCGGCCCGCTGGAAAGCACCACCCGCCGCTTCCTGAACCTGGGTGAAACGCGCGTCAAGGGCGTCGACCTCGAGTTCAACGGCTCGCATCGCCTCGGTGAAGGCAAGGTCAGCCTGAATGCGTTGGCGACCTGGATGATCCGTTACGACTACCAGTTGGTCAAAGGCGGCCCATTCGTCAATGGCGCAGGCAACTTCTACCTGTTTGAAACCCCGCGCCTGCGTGGTAACGCAACAGTGGATTACGCTCGCGGCGACTGGTCGGTATTTGCCCGCCTGAACTACACCGGCGGCTGGGATTACAACGATCCGACCGTGGCTTCGGGCTGCTACCTGGCCGCGAGCTCGGCAGCGTTGGCGTTCATGGGCCAGTGCAAGGTACGTCCGTGGCAGACGCTGGATCTGGGTGGACGTTACAACATCACCAAGGCACTCACCGTGTCCGGCGTGATTCGTAACGTGGAAAACAAGAATGCCCCGTACGATCCAAACCAAACCACGCTGGGCTTCAACCCGACGTATCACAACCCGTACGGCGCCAACGGCAGCTTCACGGTAACTTACAAGTTCAAATAATCACAGCAAGAAATTGGCGGACCGCTTTGGCGGTCCGCCAAACGCAGAGCAATAAAAATCAAACCCCGGTATTGGCAAAGCCAATACCGGGGTTTTTCTTTAAGCGCTCTGTGCTTTTACCCGGCAATTGCCGGGTCAGCGTCAATCAGTTGGACTTGAGGCCTACCGCATTGCCGATCGAGGTATGCGCGTTGACTTCGTTGTATTCCTTGTTGCCCACCGCCTTCACCACGCGCTCGGTGGTTGGCTTGACCAGACGCGAGCCGGTCAGCGCATCGGCCTGACCGTTCTTCTCGATTTCAGCCGCCTTGGCTTTGGCGTAATTCGGATCGGCGGCACAACCACCGACGACAAACAAACCGGCAATAACCGCACCCAGCAGATACTTTTTCATGCATTTCCTCACTTGATGGCAATAGATAGGGATGTTCAAAATTAATTGTAAGGCCGGTCACTCCCGTCTGTGTATCCCTTTGTAACCATTTTTTTATCGTCGCTATCATTCTGTAAGATTGTTCCGACAGACCTGCGTCAAGGTTCCGGATTTTTCCGCAGGCTACGATTGATTCGTAACAAGCGCCGGTAGGGAAACCGATGGCGCAATCGAACACATCACCGCTCGTTCACATGTTCATCCTCCAAACCACCGCGCCATCATCGCGCAGCACATCGAAGCTGGTGCGCGGTCTCGTCTTCGTGTTCGGTGCGCTGGTGTTGATCTGGCTGAATGCGGGCACACGGCTCTCCTGCGAAAAGGCCACCGTCGGCAGCGGTGGTGTCGAATGCAATCTCAGCCTGTGGGCGTTCAATGCCATCCCGTTCCAGGAAATCGAAGTGCACGACGTGCGCGGCATCACCAAGCGGGCAGGAGTCGGCGGCAGTGGCGACCGCGGCTGGGGAGGTGCTGCGGTGGAACACCTGGTCTTCATCACTGAGCGCGGCACCGAATCGCTGGGCTACTTCGCCGACCAATTTGCCGGTGACTGGCAAAAACTGGATACGGCCGTCAAACAGGGCAAGCGCACCGAACTGGTCAAGGAGCATTCGACCATCGAGTTCCTCATCGCGCACCTGGCAGCACTGGCGGCGCTGCTCTACGGCTCACGCTTGTTATTGCAGACAGCGGCCGAGCTGAAGGACGTGGCTGACGTAGCCAGCGTTTCCAGCGCATCACGTCCCGATTAAGTAACATCGCATGCATGCCACCACATCCGGTGGCGAATCGCTGCAATCGACGGGACATTTTCATGCGCCGCATCAAATCGGTTTTTCATATCGCCGGCACCATAGTGCTGGCCGCAGCCCTTGCCGGATGCGCAACCTCATCCCCGGAGCGCGCAACCAGCTCTGCCGACATCCTGATTCGCAACGGCCGCATTGTCGATGGCACCGGCAACAACTGGTTCGTTGCCGACCTGGCGATCCGCGAAGGCAAGATCGCCGCCATCGGCAAACTCGACCACGTCCGCGCCGCACGGGTTATTGATGCACAGCGCAATATCGTTGCCCCCGGTTTTATCGATGTGCATGCGCATATCGAACTCGGCCTGTTCGAGACCCCAACCTCCGACAACTACATTCTCGATGGGGTCACCACTGTCATCACCGGCAACTGCGGCGGTTCGGCCGACAGCCTGAAGGATTTTTTCAATCAGATCGACAGCACCAAAACATCGATCAATATTGCCTCCCTGGTCGGTCACAACACGGTGCGCCGCCAGGTGCTGGGACTGGCCAATCGGGCAGCCTCCGCAGACGAACAAAAGCGCATGGAGTCACTGGTCGATCAGGCAATGAAGGAAGGCGCGGTCGGATTGTCGACCGGCCTGATCTACCTGCCCGGTTTGTATAGCAACACCGACGAGGTGATCGGACTCGCGCGCGCGGCGGCCAGGCATCGCGGCCTTTACGCCTCGCACATGCGCAACGAAGGCAGCAAGGTGGTCGAAGCGATCAACGAGGCGCTCGACATCGGTCGCGCCGGCAATATGCCGGTGCAAATTTCGCATTTCAAGGTATCCGCGCCCGCCAACTGGGGCCGTTCGCGCGAGACGCTGGCGCTGATCGAAAAAGCGCGCGCCGATGGACTCGATGTCACGATCGATCAATATCCCTACACCGCCAGCAGCACGCAACTCTCGGTGATGCTGCCCGACTGGGCGGTCGAAGGCGGGCTGCCGGCAATCCGCAAGCTGCTCGCCGATCCGGCACAGAGAAAGAAAATTGCCGCCGAGATCCTGGAAAACGCGCGCAACAACAAGCGCCCCGACTTCAGCTACGCCGTGGTCGCGCGCCATGCGGCCGATACCTCGCTCAATGGCAAGAACCTCGCCGTGATCAATCGCGAAAAAGGCCGGCCGCCAACGATGGAAAACGAAATCGAGACGCTGCTCGACCTGCAGGTCGCCGGCGGCGCGCAGATGGTATTCCATGGCATGAGCGAGGACGACGTACGCTACATCATGCGCTATCCGTTCAACATGATCGG
>JAEUNB010000081.1 GCA_016790625.1 Betaproteobacteria bacterium
GGTAGGGAACGAAACGCCATCATAGTCGATGCGGATACTGGAGAAAAAATCACTCCTGAAAACACGGTTCTTCTAGCAGGCCCAGCGGCAACGGAAGAAACGATGCGCGTCATAAACCGCGTGAAGCGGATAAGCTCAGAAAAAGGAGCGGAATAATCCAATGCGTCGAATTGTTGTGACCGGCATGGGTTTAGTCGGCCCCCTTGGTTCCGGGGCTGAAATAAGCTGGAAAAGACTCCTTGACGGGAAATCGGGAATTAGGAGTTTGCCCGATGAAATCTCCAACGATCTGCCGGTGAAAATCGGGGGAATCGTTCCTAGCCAGATTGAAGATTCCGAAGCCGGTTTCGATCCCGATTTGATCGTTGACGCAAAGGATCAACGAAAAATGGATCGCTTCATTCTGTTTGCACTTGCGGCCGCGAAGGAGGCTCTTGAAACGGCGGGATGGCATCCCACAAGCGACTACGAACGTGAGCGCACGGCGACAATTATCGCCTCTGGTATAGGCGGGTTTCCTGCAATCGCTTCGGCAGTTCGCATAACGGATACACGGGGAGCACGGAGGCTCTCACCCTTTACCGTGCCATCGTTCCTCGCCAACCTCGCGGCAGGACAGGCTACCATTAGGTATGGATTTACAGGCCCAATTGGCACGCCTGTAACCGCCTGCGCTGCCAGCGTTCAGGCCATCGGCGACGCCGCGCGGCTGATACGCTCCAACGAGGCGGATATCGCTCTGTGCGGCGGAGCAGAAGCTTGTATTGACAAGGTTAGTCTCGGGGCATTTGCCGCCGCGCGAGCACTATCCACCGGCTACAATACTACCCCGGAACTGGCGTCGAGGCCGTTCGACACCGAGCGCGATGGTTTCGTAATGTCTGAAGGGGCGGGTCTGATCGTCATAGAAGAATTAGAACATGCCCTCGCTCGGGGTGCCAAGCCCATAGCGGAATTGGTGGGATACGGCACAAGCGCCGATGCACATCATATGACTGCCGGTCCAGATGACGGCCGAGGCGCGGCCCGTGCGATGGGAATTGCACTCCACAGTGCTGGGTTGAAACCAATCGATATTCAACATTTGAACGCACATTCCACCTCCACCCCCGTAGGAGATCGAGGAGAAATTGCCGCGATACAATCCGTGTTCGGCAATCATGATGTGGTCGTAAGCGCCACGAAATCGGCTACGGGGCACCTACTTGGTGCCGCAGGCGGTATTGAGGCAATCTTCACGGTGCTCGCTTTGCGCGATCAAATTGCTCCCCCAACGAGAAATTTAGAAACCCCCGATCCTGTTGCCGCTGGTATCGACCTCGTTCGCCAATCTGCGCGGCCCATTCTCATGGAACATGCCATTTCCAACGGATTCGGCTTTGGCGGTGTTAATGCAAGTGTCGCTTTCCGGCGATGGCAGTAACAGTCCCGGACTGTGCTTCCGCAAACACTTCGGTTCGCTACGCAACGATGGTCAGATAACGCTTTTGAGAGGAAGGTCGAATAGAGCATTGATCCTATAGCGCCGGTCCTATCTGCCCGCGCAGACCTCGCTGCTGAGCTGGCGGTTGATGACCGGCCGCCACGGGACAAGGGTGCATTTATGGCTCTTTTCAACCACAGCGAACTGGCTGCTGGATAATTGTACGGTGCCGGTGGACTTGTCGCTCACGCCTTCGCTATCCGTGGTAGTATCGAACGGTAGTCCGTGCAGACCTTCCGGCCCATGTCGTTGGCGAGGCTGAGCAGGTTGCGAAGCGCCGCGCTGCGATTGGACGGCGACCAGACAGCCGAGAAGGCGACCGGCTCCGGCTCGTCGGTGAAGGGCAAAAAGACAATGCCGTTTGTCGGCAACAGCGCCGTGGCCGCGCCGACGATGGTGATGCCAAAGCCCTGTCCGACCAAAGACAAAAGGGTGCCACGCCCCACGTCGAAGCGCAGGATCGACGGCGCAGGCCAGTGCTCGGCATGGCGTAGCACGATATGGCTATGAACCTGCGGCCCAGTGCCGCCACGCCGGACAAGGAACGTCTCGCCTGCCAGATCGGGCCATGTGACGGCTGACCGCTTGGCGAGCGGATGTCGTTCCGGTAGCACCGCCAAGAGCGGTTCGGTCCATGTGCGACGGGACTGGCAGTCGGGTAGTTGGGGCGCGCCCGCGACGAACGCCACGTCCAACCTGCCGGCGCGAAGCTGCACCACCGCTTCACGGGCTGGGCCTTCGGTGATTTCGACTTCAACGCCGGGGTGATCCTTGCGGTATCGGCCGATCAGCTTTGCTAGGAAGCTGCGGGGGATTAGGGCATGGATTCCGATGCGAAGCCGGCCGCTTTCTCCGGCTGCCGCCATGCCGGCGGTCTTAATCGCATGGTCCAATAGATCGACACCGGCCGCGATCCGCTCGACGAAGTGGCGACCGGCCTCGGTTAGTCGGACACCTCGTGCATGGCGCTCGAACAGGAGGATGCCAAGGTCTTCCTCCAGTGCCTTCACGCGCGCGCTGACGCTGGATTGCGCCACGCCGAGCGCATTGGCGGCGTGGCGGAAGTTCAGATATTCGGCGACGGCGAGAGTGTGAACTAAGGTCATCATCGGCACTCGCCCCGAGAGGAGATGATGGCTCAACGGATTTAATCCG
>JAEUNB010000093.1 GCA_016790625.1 Betaproteobacteria bacterium
ATCTGGGCGATTGTTGCCGCCTCCAGCCCCAATCTGCCGGGGCCTGGCAAGACATGGGTGTCCGCCGTGCAATTGTTCAGCGATCCGTTTTATCAAAAGGGGCCGAACGATCAGGGCATCGGCTGGAACATCATCAGTTCGCTGAAACGCGTGGGCATTGGTTTCGGGATGGCGGCATTGATCGGCATTCCACTCGGTTTCCTGATTGGCCGGGTGGCGTTTATCAACGGCATGTTCTCGCCCATCATCAGCCTGCTGCGTCCGGTGTCGCCGCTGGCCTGGTTGCCGATTGGCCTGCTGGTATTCAAGGCCGCCAATCCGGCCGCGATCTGGGTGATCTTCATCTCCGCCATCTGGCCGTTGATCATCAATACTGCGGTCGGCGTGTCGCGCGTGCCGCAGGATTATCTGAACGTCGCCAAGGTGCTGGATCTTTCGCACTGGAAAGTCATTACCAAGATTTTGCTGCCGGCAACGCTGCCCTACATCCTCACCGGCATCCGCCTCTCCATCGGCGTCGCCTGGCTGGTGATCGTGGCGGCAGAAATGTTGACCGGCGGTGTGGGCTTGGGCTTCTGGGTGTGGGACGAGTGGAACAACCTTAACGTCGAGCACATCATCATCGCGATTTTTGTCGTCGGCATCGTCGGCCTGCTGCTGGAACAGATGCTGGTGTTTATCGCCAAACGATTCAGTTACGAATATCAGGCCTAGTTTTTATATGTCGTCCCCGTGGAAACGGGGACCTCTAACTTCTCGATTTTTGGCGGCGAAAAACTTATCCAGAGGTCCCCGCGCAGTCATGTAACCAAACGGGGACGACGAAAGAGGAAAACAAAATGCAGAAATTTCTCTCGATCGAAAACGTCGGTATGGAATTCGATACCAAGCGTGGGCGTTTTGAAGCGCTGCGCGGCGTCAATCTGCTGATCAACCAGGGCGAGTTCGTCAGCCTCATCGGCCACTCGGGTTGCGGCAAATCGACGCTGCTGAACATGATCGCCGGCCTGCTTTACCCGACCATGGGCGGCGTGATCCTGGCCAATCGCGAAGTGAAGGGCGCGGGCACCGACCGTGCGGTGGTGTTCCAGAATCACTCGCTGCTGCCATGGCTCACCTGTTTCGACAATGTGTATCTCGCCGTGGAACGCGTGTTCGCCGAGACCGAGTCCAAGGCACAGCTGAAAGAGCGCACCCACGCCGCGCTGAAGCTGGTCGGCCTCTCGCATGCCGAGCAGAAGCATCCAAACGAAATTTCCGGCGGCATGAAGCAGCGTGTCGGCATTGCCCGCGCGATTGCCATGCAGCCGAAAGTGCTGCTGTTGGATGAGCCATTCGGCGCGCTGGATGCGTTGACGCGCGCAAAGCTGCAGGATGAGCTGATGGCCATCGTCGCTGAGATCAAGAGCACGGTGGTAATGGTGACGCACGATGTCGATGAAGCGGTGCTGCTGTCGGATCGCATCGTGATGATGACCAACGGTCCAGCCGCCACCATCGGCGAAGTCGTCGATGTCAAGCTGGAGCGGCCGCGCGATCGCCTTAAGCTGCTGGCCGATCCGGTGTATCTGGATTGCCGCCGGCAGGTGCTTGAATTCCTTTACCAGAAGCAATTGCGGGCCGCTGCATAGCCGTCGACGCAACATGGCCGAAACCAAAACCACCTGCCCGTACTGCGGCGTCGGCTGCGGGGTGATCGTGCAGCACGACGGTGCCACGATCTCGGGCGTGCGTGGCGATCCGGATCATCCGGCCAATTTCGGCAAGCTGTGCAGCAAGGGTTCTACTCTTCACTTGACGTTGAATCCGGCGGCGCGGATTGTTCAGCCCGAGATGCGTACGGCGAAGAATGTTGCGCGACACGCGGCCAGCTGGGAAGACGCGCTTGAACATGTCGCGGACAAGTTCGCACAGACGATTCGCGATCACGGTCCCGATAGTGTCGGCTTCTACGTATCGGGCCAATTGCTGACCGAGGATTACTACGTCTTCAACAAGCTGGCCAAGGGATTGATCGGCACCAACAACATCGACACCAACTCGCGCCTGTGCATGAGCTCGGCGGTGGCGGGTTACAAGGTCACGCTCGGGGCTGATGCGCCGCCGTGTTCGTACGAAGACATCGACCACGCTGATTGCATTTTTATTGTAGGCTCCAATGCCGCTTTCGCGCATCCCATTCTGTTTCGCCGCATCGAGGCGGCGAAGGAAAAAAATCCGCAGCTGAAAATCATCGTCGCCGATCCGCGCCGCACCGATACGTCGGAAATTGCCGACCTGTTTCTGCAAATCACGCCGGGCAGCGATGTGGCGTTGTTCCATGGCCTGCTGCATCTGCTTGTTGAAAATGGTCACATCGACCGCGATTACATCGCCGCGCACACCGACAACTTCGCCGCAATCGAACAGACAGTCGCTGGTTATTCGCCGGACAAAGTGTCCAGCTGGTGCGGCGTTCCGGCCGAAATGCTTCGCGAAGCCGCGTCAATTCTGGGGTTTGCCCCATGTGTACTCTCGCTTTACTGCCAGGGCCTGAACCAGAGCGTGCACGGCACCGACAAGAATGCGGCGCTGATCAACCTGCATCTGGCGATGGGAAAAATCGGCAAGCCGGGCTGTGGCCCGTTCTCGCTCACCGGCCAGCCCAATGCAATGGGTGGGCGCGAAGTTGGCGGCATGGCCAACCTGCTGTCCGCGCATCGCGACCTCGCCAATACAGAGCATCGCGCCGAAGTTGCTGCGCTGTGGGGTGTGGACCACGTGCCGGAAAAGCCGGGCAAGACCGCCGTTGAAATGTTTGATGCGGTAGCGAAAGGCGAAATCAAATGCCTGTGGATTGCCTGCACCAATCCCGCGCAATCGATGCCGGACCAGAACCTGGTTCGCGCCGCGCTGGAGACGGCCGAGCTGGTGGTGGTGCAGGAGTGCTTTGCCAACACCGACACCGTGGTTTATGCGGATGTCTTGCTGCCGACCACAACCTGGGGCGAGAAGGACGGCACCGTGACCAATTCCGAGCGGCGCATCTCGCGTGTGCTGCCGGCGATTGCCGGTCCCGGAGAAGCGCGCCACGATTGGCGGATTGCAATCGATTTTGCGCGCGTGCTGGCGGGCAAACTTGGCAAGGATGCAGCGCGATTGTTTCCGTACGAAACAGCGGAACAGATCTGGAACGAACATCGCGAGTCAACGCGTGGCCGCGATCTCGATATCACCGGGATGAGCTACGCGATGATCGAAGCGGCGCCGAAACAGTGGCCCATGACGGAAGGTGCGACCAGCGGAAAAGCAAGCTTGTATGAAGACGGCATTTTTCCCACCGCCAATGGCCGGGCGCGATTTCACGATTGCGTTTTTCGCGAAACCGCAGAGACGCCGGTCGACCTGTTCCCGCTGCGGCTCACCACCGGCCGGCTGCGCGACCAGTGGCATGGCATGTCGCGCACGGGACTGGTCGCGCAATTATTCAGCCATGCGCCGGAACCCATGTTGGGACTGCATGCCGACGACATGGCCGCGCGTGGTTTGGCCGACGGCGATGTTGCGCGCGTCAGCACACGGCGCGGCGCGATGAATGTGCGAGTGGCGACCAGTGCTGAAGTGAAAGCCGGCGTGGTGTATCTGCCAATGCACTGGGGCAGCCAGTTCATGAGCGGCAGCGGCATCAATGTGCTGACCACCGGTGTGTTCGACCCGGTGTCGAAGCAGCCGGAGCTGAAACACTCGGCCGTGCAGGTGGCCCGCGTCAACATGGTCTGGCAAATGACGGCGATGTGCGCGGTCAGTGACCCTCAGGAGTTGATGTTCCGGCTTTCGCCGTTTCTGAAGCGATTCGATTACGCCAGCCTGACACCTGCAGGCTCAGCACAGGCTGCGGTGATCCTGCGTGCGTTTCACAGCCTTGTGCCAGAGTCGAGCCTGATCGATGAGCTTGACGCGATCCTGAATCTTGGCAGTGACAATTGCGATGTCGTGCTCGACGATGCCGCCGCCGGCGTGTCCAAGCGCGCGCGGCTGCAGGACGAGAAACTGGTTGCTTTCAGGTTAGCCGGCGAAGCGATGGCCGGCGAGTGGCTCAAGGATTTCGTCATCAGCGGCGCCGGCGTTAGTGCCGTCTGGCCGTGGCTTTTTGCGCCCAGTGCGAAGCCACCTGCAGGTCAAGTCTCGCGCGGACGCATTGTCTGTTCCTGCCATGACGTCGCCGAAAGCGCGATTGTGGCCTGTCTGCGCGAAGGCAATGCGCTGGCGATGGTGCAACAGAAACTGAAGTGCGGCACCGGATGCGGGTCCTGCGTGCCAGAGTTGCGGCGCATGGCGCGCGATGTTGCGCCGGCAGTCGTGTCAACTGAGCTGTTGGCGGCGGAATGAATAGCACTCTCAAATCGTCCGCAATGCGCGGCGGCAAGGTCTGGCTGATCGGTGCCGGTCCGGGCGATACCGAATTGCTGACGCTGAAAGCCGTGCGCGCATTGGCCGAAGCTGACGTGGTGCTGATCGACGATCTGGCCAATCGCGACGTGCTGGTGCACGCGAAGCCAGACGTGCGCGTGATCGAGGTCGGCAAGCGCGGCGGCTGCAAATCGACACCGCAGGCGTTCATCGAAAAGCTGATGGTACGGTTAGCCAAGGCAGGTGCAACGGTTGCGCGTGTGAAAGGCGGCGATCCCTTCGTCTTCGGGCGCGGCGGTGAAGAGATGCTGGCTTTGCGTGCCGCCGGCATTGGATACGAAATTGTTCCGGGCATCACCAGCGGCATGGCGGTGCCGGCTTCCATCGGCATTCCGGTCACGCATCGGGATTTTTCGCGTGGTGTGACCTTTGTGACCGGGCACTCTGCCGCAGCTGAACCGAAGTGGGCGGCGTTGGCTCAGTCGGGCACAACACTGGTGATCTACATGGGTGTAGCCAATCTGCCGCGCATACAGGCTGCGCTAATCGCGGCAGGCATGCCCAGCGATTTGCCCGCGTGCGCCATCCAGAACGGCACCCGCAGCGATGCGCGATGCATCATCTCGACGTTGGGCTCACTGCACGATGACGTGGCAGCGGCCAGCATAGGCAGCCCGGCCATCATGGTGATCGGCGAAGTGGTGTCGCTAGCGAATGCGCAAGTGCTGGCATGCCAGACGCAGGTGGCGGCATGAGCGCGCCGAGACAAAAACTGGTGGTCGTCGGCAGCGGCATGGCAGCGACCCGCACCATCGAACATTTGCTGACCATTGCGCCGGATCGTTACGACATCTCCATTTACGGTGCCGAGCCGCATCCCAACTACAACCGCATCCTGCTGTCGCCGGTGCTGGCAGGCGAGATGACGGTGAACGATATCGTGCTGAATGATCGCGAGTGGTATCGATCGCGCGGCATTCAACTACATACCGGCGTGAAGATTGGCGCCGTCGATCGCGCGCGCCGCGAGGTGATGGCCGAAAGTGGCGCCCGTGAACGTTACGACCGCCTGCTGCTGGCGACCGGTTCCACGCCGTTCAAGCTGCCGATCCCGGGCATCGACCTCGATGGCGTCATCACCTATCGCGATATCGCCGACACCGAAGCGATGATCGCAGCGGCACGATCGTCCCGTCGCGCTGTTGTCATCGGCGGTGGATTGCTGGGACTGGAAGCAGCCAATGGACTCAAATCGCGCGGCATGGAAGTTACCGTGCTGCATGTGATGCCGTGGCTGATGGAGCGGCAGCTCGATTGCCCGGCGGCGACATTGCTGCAGCAATCGCTGGAAGCGCGTGGCATACAGTTCATGCTCGGTGCGCAGACAGTGG
>JAEUNB010000111.1 GCA_016790625.1 Betaproteobacteria bacterium
CGCAGGTTGCGCTGGCTGCCACCGTGGCTGCCAAGTATGTCGGTGGCGTGGTGCTGTTGCGCGATCATGCCGATAGCGGTCGCGCGCCATTGAATCCGGTACCGGCAGCCAAGCAACGCCAGGCATTGAAGCTGATTACCGATGGCCTGTTCCGTTCCGAAAGCTTCAAGTTCAAGCCTGAATTTGTTGCCCGCCTGGTGCCGGATCAGTTCGAGCGCCAGTATGGTGGCGGTAGCCTCGCTGCAGCAGTCAATCCGGATGTCAGCATCAGCGGTGCGGTACTCAATCTGCAGCGCGGTGCGCTGGATCAGTTGATGAGCGACGCTGTTGCTGCTCGTATCATCGATTCGCCTTCCAAGATGACCGACGCCAAGCAGGCGCTTGCGCTCTCCGAGCTCTATGACACGTTGCAAAACGCAATCTGGAGCGAGTTGAAGACCGGCGGCGATATCAATCCGCTGCGTCGTAACCTGCAGCGCGATCATCTGCGCCGCGTGGTGAATTCGCTGATCAAGCCGTCACCGAGCACGCCGGCCGATGCACGCAGCCTGCAGCGCGCCAATGCGATTGCACTGCAAGGCCAGATCCGCGCGGCCATGGCCAAGGCTGGAAATAAGGAAACCAAGGCGCATCTGTCGGAAAGTCTGGACCTGCTGAACGAAGCGCTGAAAGCACCGCTGCAACGCTCGGTCTGAAGTTGAAGTAACCTGCCGGCGCGTCCTGCGAGTCGATCGACTCGTGGCACGCGCCGGTTTTATTGGTGGTTAAGGAAATTGAACATGCACAACGTTATTCCCGCCATTCCCGTCATTCGTATTTCGGCCATGCTCGTTTGTGCCCTGCTGGCCGGCACTGCCGCCGCGTCGGGTTCCGGCATCGACAAACGCAATTTCGACACCAGTGTTCGCATACAGGATGATCTGTATCGACACGTCAACGGCAACTGGTTGAAGCAGGTGCAGCTGCCGGCCGATAAGTCGCGCTGGGGCACGTTCGACGAATTGCGCGAAAACTCGCTGATCAATTTGCGCAACATCATCGAGACGTTGTCCAAGGATGCTGCCTCGGTCAAAGGCTCAGAGGAACAGAAGATTGCTGACGCCTATGCCAGCTTCGTCGATGAAGCCGGCCGCGATGCGCGCGGCTATAAGCCGGTGCAACCGCTGCTGGCGCGCATTGATGCTGTCAGCGACAAAAGCCAGCTGCCGGCCCTGATGGCGGAGTTGACGCAGGTCGGCATCAGCCTTCCATATTCGACCATCGTTAATCAGGACGGCAAGGATTCGAGCAAATACGCCGTGCTGATCAACCAGGCCGGTCTGGGGTTGCCCGATCGCGACTACTACCTGAGCGATGCCGATGAAAAGAACCGCGGCATCCGCGCCAAATATGTCGACCTGATTGCCAGATTGCTGACCCGCGCCGGCGAAGCGAATGCCGCGGCGATGGCGAAGGATGTGATGGCGCTGGAGACGGCGTTGGCGAAGTCGCAATGGGCGCGGCTGGAAAATCGCAATCCCGTCAAGACTTACAACAAGGTCGAACTCGGTAAGCTCGCTGAGCTCGCGCCCGGCTTCGACTGGAATGTGTTCATGAAGGCGACAGGCGTCGAGGGCAAGACCGGCTATGTGATCGTTCGCCAGCCCAGCTATTTGACCGGCTTTGCCCAAGCCATGCAAAGTACGCCGCTGCCGGTCTGGACGGCTTACTTCAAATGGCAGGTACTGAATCGCCACGCAGCGCAGCTGGATCGCGAGACGGTGGCCGACCACTTTGCTTTTTTCAATACCACCCTGCTCGGCATTCCGGAAAACGAACCTGCCTGGAAGCGCGGTGTTCGTTTTGTCGAGGCCGGCTTGGGTGAAGCGCTGGGTAAACGCTACGTGCAGAAGCACTTTCCGCCCGAGCACAAAGCGAAAATGGAGAAGCTGGTCGCCAATGTACTGATCGCGTTCCGCGACAGCATTGATGGACTCGAGTGGATGAGTCCAGCGACGAAGAAAGAAGCGAAAGCGAAGCTGGCGACGTTCTCGCCCAAGATCGGTTATACCGAGAAGTGGCGCGATTACGCGGCACTCAGCATTGCGCGCGATGACCTGGTCGGAAATGCGCATCGCATCAGCCGCTTCGATTTCCAGCGCAATCTGGCCAAGCTGGGCAAACCGATCGATCGCACTGAATGGGGCATGACGCCGCAAACGGTGAACGCCTATTACAGTGCACTCAAGAACGAGATCGTGTTTCCTGCCGCCATTCTTCAGCCGCCATTTTTCAATGCCGACGCCGATGATGCGGTGAACTACGGCGGCATCGGCGCGGTGATCGGCCACGAGATCGGCCATGGCTTCGATGACAGCGGCAGCCAGTACGACGGCAGCGGCAATCTGCGCAACTGGTGGACGGCCGAAGATCGCGAGAAATACCTGGCGCGCGCGAAAATGCTGGTGGCCCAATACGACAAGTACAGCCCGGTGCCCGGCTATTTCGTTAATGGCTCACTGACGCTCGGCGAAAACATCGGCGACAACTCGGGACTCGCAATCGCTTACAAGGCGTACCAATTGGCGCTGGGTGGGAAACCCGCGCCGGTCATCGATGGCTACACCGGCCCGCAACGTTTCTACATCGGCTTCGCGCAAATCTGGCGTCGCCAAATGCGCGACGACGCGATGATTGTGCATATCAAGACCGATACCCACACGCCGGGCGCATTTCGCGCTAACGGCACGGTGCGCAATCAGCCGGGGTTCTACGAGGCGTTTGGCGTGAAAGCGGGCGACAAGTTGTTCTTGCCGCCCGAGCAGCGTGTGACGATCTGGTAGTTTTCAATCATCAAACTCTAGCATTGGCGCGGGTTTTCAGCCAAAAACGGCTTGAAACCCTCGCCAATGCTGGGGTTTTGCCTTGTTTTGCAGGTGAAACACAAAATCACTAGGTGTTTTTGCCGCTCTCGCGTATAGTTCGCGTTGTGCAATGCAGCAACGTGAATTTCAGCGTCGTTGTAAAGCAAATGTTCATCGTCTCCTCCCCCGCCTTTTGGTGCAGCCTTACGGCTCACTGACTTCCCTGAAGTCCTCCGAATCGCAAATTGGTTGGCGCCGATGTTGGTGCGGTGTTGATGCCGCATGTGGTGCGTCAGCGTTTGATCCGATTCTCCGAATCCCAGATTCAGACTTGCCGTTTCGTTTCCGTTGTCGAAACGACGCCCCGTTTTTGTATTTGTTGCGCGCCTACCGGAATGGGTGTGCTGGATAAACTTGAACATGAACTTTGATTCTCTGGGCTTAGCCGCCTCCATCCGCGAAGCGATTGCGCTCGCTGGCTACACCGATCCGACCCCCGTGCAGGCGCAGGCCGTGCCCGAAGCCATCGCCGGTCGCGATCTCCTCGTATCGTCCCAAACCGGCAGCGGCAAGACCGCCGCCTTCATGCTGCCCGCGTTGCAACTGCTGACTGAGCAACATCCAGTCGTCGGTCGCGGTCCGCGCGTGCTGGTGCTGACGCCGACGCGCGAACTGTCGATGCAGGTCACCAAAGCTGCCGAGACTTACGGCCGCAAGATGCGCAAGGTGAAAATGCTGTCGCTGGTCGGCGGCATGCCCTATCCGGTGCAGAACCGCTTGCTGAAAGCCGGCGTGGATATCCTGGTGGCGACCCCGGGACGTTTGCTGGACCAGATGCAATCCGGCCGCGTCGATCTGTCGCGCCTGCAGATGCTGGTGCTGGACGAAGCCGACCGCATGCTCGACATGGGTTTCAAGGATGACCTCGAGGCCATCGTCGCCAAGGTGCCGGAAACCCGTCAGACATTGTTGTTCTCCGCCACGCTGGAACCGAACATCGCGCGCCTTGCGCAAGCGATGCTGAAGGATCCGGTGCGTATCGAAGTCACCAGCCAACAGGCTCGCCACGAAAATATCGAACAGCGCCTGCATTTCGCCGACGACATGGGTCACAAGAATCGCCTGCTCGATCACCTGTTGCGCGATGCGGAAATGAATCAGGCCATCGTCTTCACTTCGACCAAGCGCGCTGCCGATGACCTCGCCAGCAACCTGAACGAAGCCGGCTTCTCGGTCGCAGCATTGCACGGTGATATGAAGCAGGGCGCGCGTAATCGCACGCTGCAAGCGTTGCGTCGCGGTGGCTTGAAGGTGCTGGTTGCCACCGACGTCGCGGCACGCGGCATCGATGTGCAGGGCATCTCGCACGTCATCAACTACGACCTGCCGCGTCAGGCCGAAGACTATGTGCATCGCATTGGCCGCACCGGCCGCGCCGGCAAGAACGGCATTGCGATTTCACTGGCCAATGTGCGCGAGCACTTCCAGGTCAAGATCATCGAGCGCTTTACCTCGCAGGCGATTCCGGTGACGACGATTGAAGGCCTGGAGCCGAAGCAGCGGGTGCACACCAAGCCTTCTGGCGCGCGTCCCGGTGGACGTCCTGGTTTTGGCGACAAGAAGTTTGGCGGTGCAGGCAAGAAATTTGGCGGTGCCGGCAAGAAGTTCGGTGATAGCAAACCCGCTGGTGGCAAGCCGGGCGGTTTCAGTGGTTTTGGCAAAAGCAACAGTGGAAAATCCTTTGCCAAGCCGCAAGGCAAGCCCGCGTGGCAGGGCAAGTAGTCGCCTGACCGCATGAAAATGAAAAGAGCCCGCTGATGCGGGCTCTTTTCATTTGCGGCTGCGCCCGGCGTTATGCGTAATCCAGCGGCAGTGCCGTGGTGTATTTCATCTGCTCCATGGCGAACCCGGAGCTCACGTCAAACAGTTCGATATCGCGAATCAGCTTCTTGTAGACCGCATCGTAGCCGGCAATGTCGGGCACCACCACGCGCAGCAGATAGTCGATGTCGCCGCTCATGCGATAAACCTCCATCACTTCGGGAATGCCGGCAACAACTTTGGCGAATTGCTTCAGCCACTCGCTGTTGTGTTGATTGGTCTTGACCGAGACAAACACTGTGACGCCGAGATTGATGGACGGCGCGTCGAGGAGTGCGACACGTTTACGTATAACGCCATTCTCTTCCAGTCGCTGTATGCGTCGCCAGCACGGCGTGGGGGAGAGTTTTACCGCCTCCGCCAGGGCATTCAGGCTCATGCTGGCGTCGGCCTGTAGAAGCTTCAGCAGGGCGCGATCAACGCGGTCGAGAATAATTTTCTCTATCATTAGATATAGCTATAGAAAAATATTCTACAAATTTGCCATTTTGGGCCAAAAATGGCAAATCTTTGCTGCTCTCGGGCGGATAAAGTGGTTGCATATCTTTCGCGTGAGTTCGCCATGTCCGCCAATCCTTTTACCCAGCATCCGCACGACATCGGCGAGACCTATTGGCAGCACCAGCGCCGCGCCTTGGGTTTTGCGTTCCAGTTATTGGGTGCCGGCTTGGCTGCGCTGGTTCATGCGCTGCTGCCGTTCCTGTTTGTCGAGACCGGCAGTCGCACGATCAGCAAGCTGCATACGGCGATGGTGACGCATCGTCGTGCTGCTCCGATTGCGTCGCAGGACGAGTGTGCTTGTCACCAAGAGAGCGCTGGCGCTACCGCCCGCTAGTAAAAGCGACTACGCCAGCGGCAGCGCCGTGGTGTACTTGATCTGCTCCAGTGAAACTTCCGACTTGGTGCTGACCACGTCGAAATGTTCCACCAGCCGCTCCAGCAGGAAGCGCGAAAACACCTGCAAATCCGGCGCCACCACCTTCAAGAGGTAATCCGATTCGCCGGTCACGGTGTGGCATTCCAGGATTTCGGGAATCGCTGCCACGATGGTTTTGAATTTCTGCAGATCCTTCATCTGCCCACTTTTCAGGGACACGCTGACAAAGGCGGTGACGCCAAGTCCGACCTTGGCCGGATTGACCAAGGCGACATAGCGATCGATCACGCCCGCCTCCTCCATCTTTTTCACCCGACGGAAGCATTGCGGTGCCGACAAATGAACCAGATCGGACAGCTCCTGATGTGAGGCGCGAGCGTCGGACTGCAGCTTATCGAGGATTTTGATGTCAGTTTTGTCGAGATCTGGAATGGGCATGATTATTGCAAAAATGTGGCAAGTAATGAAATAAAATACCATATAAATGCCATATCTGCGCAATAAGGCAAGGGTATTGTGTGCCTCTTCAAGTAAAATATCTTGATTCAAAGCAATAATTTCGAGGACACCATGCAGCACATGAACCTTTCCACCGCGCTGGAAGCCCAGCACTCCGCTCGCAACTATCACCCGCTACCGGTCGTGCTTACGCGCGGCCAAGGCGTCTATCTCTGGGACGAAGACGGCAAGCGCTATGTCGACATGATGTCGGCCTACTCCGCGGTGAGTTTCGGCCATGGCCATCCCAAGCTGCTTGCCGCCCTGACTGCCCAGGCAAGCCAGTTAGCGGTCACTTCTCGTGCCTTCCACACCGACCAGTTGGGCAGCTTCCTCAAGGCCGTCGTCGAGACCACTGGCCTCACCGGCTACAAGGTTCTGCCGATGAATACCGGCGCCGAGGCGGTTGAAACTGCGGTCAAGGCCGCCCGCAAATGGGGTCACAAGGTCAAGGGCATCGCCGCAGGTCAGGCCGAGATCATCGTTTGCACTGGCAATTTTGCCGGCCGCACCACCACCATCGTCAGCTTTTCCACCGAAGACCAGTACCGTGATGGCTTCGGTCCGTTCACGCCGGGCTTCAAGCATGTTCCGTTTGGCGATGCTGAGGCGCTGGAAAAAGCGATCACCGCAAATACGGCAGCGTTCATCGTCGAGCCAGTGCAAGGCGAAGCCGGCATCATCGTGCCGCCGGCAGGTTATCTCGCCAAATGTGCAGAGATCTGTAAGCGCCATAACGTATTACTGATCTGCGATGAAGTGCAAACCGGTCTCGGCCGTACCGGGCGCGTGCTGGCCTGCGATCACGAAAATGTGAAGCCCGACGGCGTTACGCTAGGCAAGGCACTCGGCGGCGGTTTGCTGCCGGTGTCCGCGTTCGCGGCGCGCGCCGATGTGATGGATGTGTTCCGTCCCGGCGACCACGGCTCCACGTTTGGCGGCAACCCGCTGGCCTGTGCGGTTGGACGCACCGCGCTACAGGTGCTGGTGGAAGAGCGTTTGTCCGAACGCGCCGAAGCCACCGGCAAGGAGCTGATCGCAGAGCTGCGTTCGTGGACCAGCCCGTTGATCAAGGATGTACGCGGCAAGGGTTTGCTGGTCGGTGTGGAAATCGATCCGGCCTACGCCACCGCTCGTGAGGTATGCGAGATGTTGCTGAAGTACGGCGTGCTATCGAAGGATACCCATCACACCGTGGTGCGATTCGCGCCGCCGCTGAATATGAACCCGGCGGAATTGCATGACGCGCTGACGCGAGTGAAGACGGCGTTCTCGGAGTTGGAGCACGAGCGCGTCAAGCGTGTTGCCTGAGTAATCTTTCCCAGCGGCCCGGTAGGGCCTTGGGCGATCGCGGCGAATCGTAGCTGCCAGTGGGACTCGAAATCTTCCCGATCCTCCTCCTTCGCTCGGGTTGCGAAGGCTTCAAAGGCCACCAGCAGGTGGCCTTTCTTTTTTCTGCAGCCAGGTTAACGAGCCAGTTCGCTGACCCAATCGGCAATCGCATGAATCAATACTTCGCTTTCGCCCAATGCCGGCAGCACGCGAAACTTGATTCCGGTTCGCTCCCTAGTGGCGGCAATCATCTTCGGCAGGTCATTGCGCATGTGACCACCGATGGCGAGAAAAATCGGCGCCACCGTGATCTGCGCCACACCCTCAGCTTGCAGGATATTCACGGCCTCGTCGAATGACGGCTCCATGCGTTCGAGAAATGCCAGTTCCACCCGCTTTGCCGGATCACGCGCCTGAATTGCGGCCTTGAGTTTAACGAAGGGCTGTGCCCAACCGGGATCGGACGAGCCGTGGGCAAAAAGCAGCAATGCACTCATCTGGACTGAGGAATTCATGGACGCATGATAACGGCAGTTCTGGCTACAAGCGGAAGTTGGCTGGTATGCCGATTGCTTGATGCACTCATTCCATGAGCCTGCGTCCGAATCCACCCAAGCCGCCGCGCCTGAAAGTCATGCTGGTCGATGAGGATCCCGACCGCGCGGCCGGAGTGCGTGCGGCGCTGGAAGCGAATGGCTGCGAAGTGGTGTCCCGACTTGCCTCGCCGCTGGAGATCTACGATGCGGTAAGCGCCGTATCGCCCGACGTAATCATCATCGACACGGAATCACCGTCGCGTGACTCGCTGGAGAGCCTTGCGTTTGTCTCGCGTGATCGGCCGCATCCCATCGTCATGTTTTCCGGCGACCGCAGCAGCGAGACCATCCGCGAAGCCATTCGCGCCGGTGTCTCGGCCTATGTCGTCGATGGCCTGTCGCAGGAACGGCTGCAACCGATTCTGGAAGTGGCTGTGGAGCGCTTCGCCGCCGAGCAGAGCCTGAAGCAGGAACTGGCTGATGCAAAAAGCCAGTTGAGCGAGCGCAAGAAAGTGGAACGTGCGAAGGGCATCCTGATGAAGCAGAAGTCGATTGCGGAAGACGAGGCGTTCCAGCTATTGCGCCGTTTTGCGATGGATCGTGGGCTCAAGATGGCCGATGCTGCTGCGCAGGTGATTGATATGGCGAAGCTGATGGGCTAGGCAGGTCATCAAACTGGATTGCGTGCCGGAATGGTGCATTGCAACATGAATGCACCCCGGTTTTGGTGCGCACAGTTTTCGATGTGCGGGATCGGTGAAACGGGCGCTGCGAAAAACCTCCATGTAAATCAATGCAGTAGTGCCAAGGTCGGCGTTGGCATCGCAATTGCTATTCAGTAGTCATTGCGCATCAACGATGGTGCGCGTCAGGACAACGGCGTCCAGACAGATGTGTTTGTCATATCGACGGGCTTTTAGCTCTGGCTATGACATGCGCATCCGTCTGGACGCTTTTTTATTGGCTTTCACTTGATGACCCTTGGAGAAACGGAATGGATCATGAAACAGGCAAACCACTCATCGCGACCGATTCCGCACCGGTGGATTCGCGGCGCCAGTTCATCCGCGGTAGCGGCGCCTTGCTCGGCGGAGCGGCGCTGATGGCTGCTGTGCCTCCCGGCATACGTTCCGCTGCATGGGCAGCCGGCAGCGATGCGCCGGAAAAGAAAGAGGTCAAGGTCGGGTTCATTCCGCTGACCGATTGCGCATCGGTGGTGATTGCCTCGGTGATGAAATTCGACGAGAAGTACGGCATCAAGATCACGCCATCGAAAGAGGCGTCGTGGGCCAGTGTGCGCGACAAGCTGGTCAATGGCGAGCTCGACGCGGCACACGTGCTTTATGGATTGATCTACGGCGTGCACATGGGCATCGGCGGGCCGAAGAAGGATATGGCCGTGCTGATGAACCTGAACCACAACGGCCAGGCCATCACGCTCGCCAACAAATTTGCCGAGAAGGGCGTCAAGGATGGTGCAGCGCTGAAGGGCTTTATCGACAAGAACAAGGCCGAATACACCTTCGCACAGACGTTTCCCACCGGTACCCACGCGATGTGGATTTACTACTGGCTCGCGACCTACGGCATCGACCCGTTCAAGGATGTGAAGACCATTGTGGTGCCGCCACCGCAGATGGTGGCGAACATGCGCGTCGGCAATATGGATGGATTCTGCGTCGGCGAGCCGTGGAACAACCGTGCCATCGCCGACAAGATCGGCTTCACCGCTGAAACCACGCAGGGCATCTGGAAGGACCATCCCGAGAAAACGCTGGGTACCACGGCAGAGTTCGTCAAGAACAATCCGAACACGGCCCGTGCGATGACCGCAGCCATCCTCGAGGCCAGCAAGTTCATCGACGTAATGGCCAACCGCAAGAAAGTGGCCGAGATCATCGGCGACAAATCGTATGTGAACTGCCCGGTCGACATCATCGACCAGCGCTTGCAGGGCGTGTACGAAAACGGCATCGGCAAGAAGTGGAATGACCCCGACTACATGAAGTTCTACAACGATGGCACGGTGAACTACCCATACCTGTCCGACGGCATGTGGTTCCTCACCCAGCACAAGCGCTGGGGTCTGTTGAAGGAAGACCCGGACTACCTCGCGGTCGCCAGGCAGGTAAACCAGATTGAAATCTACAAGCAGGCGGCTGCCATGGCCAAGGTGCCATTGCCGAAGAGCGAAATGCGCACGGCCAAG
>JAEUNB010000288.1 GCA_016790625.1 Betaproteobacteria bacterium
GGTGAGGAACGGCCCTCGATTGGAAACCAGGAAGGCGCGCTGCGCGGATTCCGCGCGCGTCAGTTGCAGGTTGACGGCATCGATCGCACGCAGCACATCATAGGTATGCGTGATGCGTGCGGAGGACTGCTGCAGCTGCTGTTTGGATTCGTAGAGCTCCCAGCCCATCACGGCGATCACCATAGTGGCGACGCCGAAGGCAAGTTGGGCTAGCAGGCGAATGGGCGGTGTTTTCATTTCGGGCTGCACGTGGTCGAACAACCGATGCCGCATTGACGCCGGCTCCGGTATTTGACCCCTCCGTGATTTCTATGAAGCGTCCGACCGCCGGTCCGCTTGGGTGGGCTGTGTACGACATCCACGCCCGCCGCACTGAAATCTTCGAATTAATCCTAACAAATGTCATGTGCATTCGCAAAGACATTAAACAGTCCGACAGAAAGAACCTACACCGCTCTCAACAGTTGTTCACTAATGCGCCTGCTCCGGCTAGCGAATCAAAGCAAGAACCCCAGCATTGGTGCGGACTTCGGACGAAATATGCCCGGAAGACGGCGCCAATGCTGGGGTTTGCTTGTCGAATGCGGGCTACAACCCGATCACGCCGCCGTCATTACGCGTGATGACGATGGTCGCCGAACGCGGACGCGAAGTCCCGCCGTCCGGCCAGTAACTGCCGTAGGTTTTGGTGGTGAAATTCGGTGCAGTTTCCTCGCCGGGATGTTGAATGTTGACGAACAACGCCTTCCCGTCCGGGCTTTCGGCAATGCCGGTGATTTCGCATTCTTTCGGCCCGACCAGGAAGCGGCGCAGGTTGGCGTCACCCGGCGGCTTGCCGACATAGGTATCGAGTGTGCGAGTGGTGGTGGCGTCGCTGGCGACGATGCTCTTTTTCCCGCCGTCACCTACCGCGCCGGGAGACGCCGCGAGCATCATGCAATTGGTCACGTCGGTGAACGCGCCGTCGTCGGTTTGAATCCAGCAGATATTGCTGGCGCGGCTGAACCAGAGTCCGTCCGGGCTGGAGAAATCATTGTTGGCAGTGAGGCCCGAGAGGTTGACGTTGTTGATGTCCTGCGTCGCGCGCGCACCGAACAAATAGACATCCCAGGCAAAGCTGGTGGCCGATGGTTCGGACAGGGTTTCCACCCAGCGGATGATGTGGCCATTGGGATTGCCGCGCTGATTCACGCCGTTGGCGCGAATGTCGTTGTAGACGCGCGGATTGGCTGCGTCGGCGGTGGCGACGGTGCGATTCGAGTTGTTGGTCAGCGTGAGGTAGACCTCGCCATTGCGCGGGTTGACGGCGCCCCATTCCGGGCGGTCCATCTTGGTGGCGCCTACCGCATCGGCGGCGAGGCGCGCATTGATCAGCACGTCGGCCTGATCGGTGAACGCGTAGGCGGCATTGGCGGCGGTGATGCCGTTGATGCCAAACTTGAGCTCGATCCATTGGCCGCTGCCGTCGCTGTTGAACTTCGCTACGTAGAGACGGCCATCGTTGAGGTATTTGTCGCCGGCGGCCATGCCACGGGTTGCGTCGGCCGGATCCCAGTTGGCGGTGGAGACGTATTTGTAAATGTATTCGCCGCGCGAATCGCAGCCCATGTACCAGATCAGCGGTTTGCCGGCGACGACAGGCCCAACCCACGCACCTTCATGCGCAAAGCGGCCCATCGCCGTGCGTTTTTTTGGTGTGGACGTGGCGTTGAACGGATCGATCTCGACATTCCAGCCGTAGGTGTTGGCGACATTGCGATAGTCGTCGCTGCCGTCCGCCGATACGCCCAGCTTGGCGGCATTCCAGCGGCCGTAGATATTGTCGGCGGTGTCGGGTGTGACGGTGGCCCACAGTTCGCGGCCGGTGCCGGTCACGCCGTAACGGGCAAACGAGGCGCGCTCCTTGGGCGTGCGGTTCGGATCATCGGTGGCGGCGATGCGGCGGAAATATCCCGCCCAGTTTTCCTCGCAGGCGAGATAGGTTCCCCATGGTGTGTAGCCGTTGGCGCAGTTGTTCACCGTGCCGCGCGTCTTTGAGCCGTCGGGTGAATACTTGGTGATCATCAGTGGCGTGCGTGCGGCAGGCCCGGCCAGTTCCATGTCGGTCAGCGTGTGCACGCGGCGATTGAACGACGAGGTGCGGCTGTAGGTAAATGCGTTGCCGCTGCGATTGACCTCGATCACGCTGACGCCGTGCAGGTAAAACTCGCGCTGCACTTCCTCGGCAACGGTGCGCACGCCGCTGACCGTGGTGGCGCCGGTCGGGTGTAGATAGGCCGGTGTGATGGCCTCGTGGTTCATCACCAGCAGGCCGCGATCGCTGGCGGTAGTGCTGTATTGACCGTTACTGCCGACGCCGAAGAAATGCATGCCATCGTGATGGTCGCCGGCGCGGAAGGCGAACGACGCCGCGCTGTCGGTGCCGTCGTTGCGGTAGTCGGAAGTCGACGCCGTGATCGGATCACCCAGGCGATAGAGCACCGATACCGAATAACCAGCCGGCACGATGACGGCATCGGCCACGCTCTTGGCGACAGCGGAAAAACCCAGCACCGGCGGCGGAGGCGGAGGCAAGGGCGCGGGCTGCGAAGCGGTGGAACCATTGTCGTCGCCGTCCGAACCGCAGCCGGCCAGCCCGAGCAGGCCAAAGGAGCCGAACATGCGCATGCCTGCACTGGCGGCGCCGGTCTTCAGCACATTGCGTCGCGATACGTTCAACGCGTTGCGCGTCTCGGCGATGTCGCGGAATTCGGGATTGTTCGAAGGGTTCAGATCGACATCGATATCGTGCGGATCGATGAAGGTGGCTGCGTCCGTCATGGGATGGGGCATGCGATTCGTCATTCGTGGCTCCTGTTGGGAAGGCCACATTATTCGGAGCGCAAATGACGCCATCGTTAACGCGATGTGACGCCGGCATGACGGAAATAAAACGCAACGCGGTTGTCACCGATTTCACACATTCGATGGGCAGAATGCATGGCAGTCAGTCAACCCTGAGCGCGGCGCCTGCTGCGAAAATCCGGAAGCGAAAAATTGAAACCGATGAGAATGGCGCTGTTATTGCCGTGGCGCAATCGCGGCTTTGTCCGTCCGCGTTATGGCCTGGTCGACGATGTGGAATTGTCCGATCGCGGCTCGACAACATTTATCACCTGCGATGGCCACCGGCTGCGCGCGACTCGCCAGGAGTTGCTGCTGATCGACGGCACCGCGTCGATGGCACATGCGGTCGCGCCCGGCGGCATTCTCTAGCGCCGGTTGCAGTTATGCAGGGCTGATCGATTTCGCCTTGTCGGTCAGCCGCTGCCCCAGTTTTGCCATGTGTTGAATCACGGCGATGTCCGGCGCATCGGCATAGAGTTGTACGCGCAAGCCTTCCGGCACCAGCTCCGCGGAAAAGCAGTTGTCGCGCATGCTCATCGATTGCTTGAATTCGGGCCAGTCGAGAATGAGCCGCTCGATTTCGCCATCCAGCAGTTCGCGCCAGCGCGGGTCATGACCGGCCAGCACGTAGCGTTCGCGGAATTCGAAGCCGCCTGCCGGAAGCACTTCGGCGTTCAAGTAGAAATCGCGCTTCACTTTCATCGCATCGCTGAACGCGCTGGCCAGCATCGCCAGGCCGCCGACTACGGCACGCACGCCAGATTTCTGCATGATGCTCCAGGTCTTGCGATCGTGAATGATCCATTGATGTTCGGTGCCACTGGGCCAGGGCGCTAAGAAAATCAGCTTGGGCGAGGACGAACTGCTCGAGTGGTCGGAATCGTAGTGCATGCGCCAATCGTGTCCCGCTTCCGTCCGGCCGCTGATGCGGTAATGGATATTGCCATCGATGGCACCGTCGTATTGCCAGCCGCGGGCACGCACGCTGGCGGCGCGTTCGGCCTTGCGGCGCTCTTCCTGTTCGCGGCGGATTTTTCCCCCGCCGTGCTGGTTCCACCACCGGGCGTAATAGATCACGCCGACGATGGCTGCTGCCACCATGATGAAAATGAAAAAACCGGAAATGTAAGAGGTCATGTGCGGAGTTTAGCTTGCGGATATGGCGGCCTGGCGTTGCTGCCCGGCGCTGCGATTGAAAGCAAAAAGACAAGCACCGGTGCGGTTCTCCAGCCATAAATGCCTGGAAAGCCGCGCCCGTGCTTGAGTCTAGTTTTTCGACAGCGTATCCAGCATAGCCATGCCGGCAAAGGATTTTTCACGTACGCCGACGTGATCGGAGAAGCGCATCAGCTCAACGACTGAGAAATCCTTCAGGAAGCTGGCGACATCGGGAAAGCGCGCGGCAGGATCGATCGCCAGCAGCCGGTCGATCAATGGTTGCAGGATGCTGAGATTGCGCGGCAATGTCGGTCGCGGTGCCTGCAGGTGCTGCATCAGCACGCTTTCGAGACGCTCGCCGGCAAACGGCGGTGAATGCGTCAGCATCTGATAAAACATCGCGCCCAGGCTGTAGAGATCGCTGCGCGCGTCCAGCGATTTCGAGCCGATCTGCTCCGGGCTCATGTAGTGCGGCGTGCCGATCATTTCGCCATTGCGGGTAAAGGTGTTGGCGGCGTCCAGTTCCTTGGCAATGCCGAAATCCACCAGCGCGACCGTGCCGTCGTTGCGCAGCATGATATTGGCCGGTTTGATATCGCGATGGATGATGCCAAGCGCGTGCACCGCGGCCAGCCCCTCGGCGATCTGGCGAACATAATTCAGCGCGGTGCCGATCGAGATGCCGTTCTCCAGCGCCAGCTTCAGGTCGCCGCAGGGAAAATATTCCATTGCGATGAACACGTGATTGTCGTCGATGCCATGGTCGAAAACCCGTGCCACGCCGGCGTGATCGATGCGCGACAGCAGTGCGCGCTCCTCGAGGAATCGCGCCAGGATATGCGTCTGCTCGCGGCCTTCATCCACCAGCGTCAGCACCTTCAAAGCGCAGCGCATGCCGGTCTTGACCCGGTCGGCGAGGTAAACCTGCCCCATGCCGCCCCGGCCGATCTCGCTCACCAGGTTGTAGCCGGGAATCGAAGGCATCGCGTTTTCGTTGCCAGGAGCTATCGTGTCCGTGCGCCGGCGCTCGGTCTCGGCCAGCTTGTTGCGCACGGACTCCAGCAGTTGTTCACGTGTGAATGGCTTGACCAGATAGTCGATGGCACCGACGCCGAAGGCTTCGCGGAACGACATGCCGTCGCTGCGCGAGGACATGAATATCACCGGCGTCCAGCGGCGCGATCCTTCGGTATTGAGCTTTGCCGCCAGATCGAAGCCGGACATGACCGGCATATTGATATCGGAAATGACCAGATCGAAGCGCGCGCTGGTCGCAAGATCAAGAGCGATGGCCGGCGAAGCAGCCATGGTGACCACATGGCCCGCCGCGCGCAGCGTTTGCGCAGCAAACTCACGGAATATATCTTCGTCGTCGACTACCAGCAGGTTTGCCATGTCTTCTCTGCGCCAGCGTCGATCTAATCTGCAATGCGATAGGTGTTGCGGCCCGCTTCCTTGGCAGCGTAAAGAGCCCGGTCAGCCAGGTCCATCAGCGTCCGGGCCGAGTCAGGCTGCACTATTGATGCAACGCCGATGCTGGCGCTGACCTGCAAGGTGATGCCGTCGACGATGACCGGCTCGTGCATCAAGGCGAGCAGTTTGCGCGCGATGTTCTCGCCGGAGTCTGGCGCCGGATTTTCGATCAGCAGCACGAATTCGTCGCCACCCAGCCGTGCCACCAGATCGTCTTCGCGCACACAGGATTCGAGGCGGCGGGCAAAGGCGACGATGACCGCATCGCCCACCGGGTGACCGTGGCGGTCGTTGATGGCTTTGAAGTGATCGATGTCGAGGCAGAGTAGCGCCAGTGCCGCGCCATTGCGGCGGCTGCGCGCATGCGCCGCCGCGAGCCGTTCCTCAAAGTAGCGGCGATTGGCCACATCCGTCAGGCTGTCGATGCGCGCCAGCCGATCGAGCTGTGCTTCCGCTTCCTTGAGCTTGGTGATATCGAAGGTCAGTGCGTAGAGCCCCTGGACTTCGCCGTTGGCATCGCGGTCCGGTACGAAGTTGGACTGATAGTGATAGATGCGGCCATTGACATTCGCCGTGCCCTCGTGGCTCGCGGTCTCGCCGCGAAGCGCTGCTTCCACGTATGGCTTCATGCTGCCGTAAAGCACGTCGCCGCGCACTTCGCGCATGGTGCGACCGATCATGGTCTGCGGATTGCCGCCGAACACTTCGCCGACGAAAGCGTTGACGAAGGTGTAGCGCTGCTCCTTGTCCGCACGCGCAATCATCGCCGGGATATTGTCGGTCACGGCACGCAGCTGCGCTTCGCTTTCCAGCAACGCCTGTTCTGCCCGGACACGGGCGGTGACATCACGGCCGGAATAGACGATCTCCGGTGTGCCGCCGGGTGTTGCCGCCGGAACCAGCCTAGCCAGCACCTCGATCCAGACATAGTGGCCGTCCTTGTGCCGCGCGCGGAACGCTGCTTTTGCGGTGCCGCCTTGCTGGCCCAGATCGCGCAACGCCGTGGTCATCTTTTCCGCGTCGTCGGGATGCAGCAGGTCCCAGCGCGGCTCAAGAAATTCCTCGGGTTCCATGCCGAGCATTTCGCGCGTCGCGGGCGATACGTACAGCCGCCGCCCGTCGGGGTGCATGCGCACCACCATATCGCGCGAGTTTTCGGCCAGCGTACGATAACGCGCTTCGCTTTCGCCCAACTGTGCCAGCGTTATCTTCAATCGCTTGTTGAAATGCCGCTGCGCCAGAAACAGCATGCCGAACACCAGCAGCAGCACGATGGCGAGGGCGGCGGCAATTTGCGTCAGCCGCTGCTGCTCGGCCAGCGCGGTTTCACGCTGCTTTGCCATGTCCGCCGCCGCTTCGAGGCGCTGGACGTCGAGTTCCTGCTGCGCGTATTTGAGGCGGGCCTCGAAATCGTCGGCGGCCATGTTGCGGTCGTCGGCTTCCAGAGTCGCTTCCAAAGCCAGCGAGCGCGCCACCAGCGATTCCAATTCGGCCCGGGGCGCATTGCTGCCGAGAAGACTGCGTATCAGCGCCCGCAGCACGCGGCGCTCGTCGCGCTCCAGCTTGAGCTCGCGGAACGAGGCATGCGCGCGCCGCAGTTCGCGCTCGGCGGTCGCGTTGTCGGATTGATTCAGCGCAGCCAGCCCCATGACTTCATGGCCGAGACCGAATAGCTGCGAGTTGCTCAACTGCTCAGCCAGTGAGAGGATGCGGCGGCCATTCTCCTTCTGTGTGGCGATATCGCCCGTGAGTCTTGCGATGCGCGCGTCTTCCAGATGAAGCTCCGCGCTCAGCTTGGGATCCTTCACCTGCTCGACCAGCGCCAGTGCCTGTTTCAGTGTCGCCTGCGCACCCGCCGTGTTGCCGAGATGCGCCATGGCGCGTCCCTTGTTGCGCAGCAGGCGGATACGAACCAGCAGCGAAGGGCTTTCGCCCAAGACAGCCAATCCCCGCTCGGCGTACTCGGCGGCCTTGGCATTTTTGCCGACCGAGTAGCTCAACGAGGAGTAGGCGAGATAAACGTCGGCGCTCGACTCCGGAAACGGGTATTGCTGCAGCAGTTTTTCCGCCTGGCCCAGCAATTGCGAGGTGCGGCTGAAGTCCTGCATCGCCATGCGGCCGCGGCTTTCGAGGATCAGGCCACGTATCTGCAGCTCGGGTTGCTTCCCCTGCTCCGCCGCGGCGCGTGCGCGGGCTGCGGCATCGCTTTGGCAGGGCCAGTTGGCGTTCACCCGGCAGGCGTTGGATTCCGCCAGATGCAGCAGCGCCAGTTCGGTAAAGTCGCTGGCGGCCTTGGCGGCGGCGATCCGGGCGGGCAGCTCCTTCAGCACGCCCTCCGGATCGGTCAGGGCGCGGAGCTCCAGCGGGTGGCGCGGGATCGGCTTCTGCGCCTCGGGCGCGGCCGGCTGGGGTTGGGATTGGGATTGAAGCGATGGAATGCCGAGCAGAAATGCGCAGCAGAGGCATTGCATCGCGTACCGAAATGTCATTCGCATATTGTCTTGCGATTTCCGAATGTGCGTTCGGCCATCATAGCGGAACCGCATCGCGCCATTGCGAATAAGGGTAACGGGCGGCGCGGCGGCGCAGGAAGCACATATGCCGATGCCCTGAACGCCAGCATTGGCGCGGCTCCCCGGACTATTGCCCTGAAGAGGCGCATCCAGGCTGGGCTTCCGGCCGATGCGCTGAGTGGTCTTCGGCGCACACACTTGCCAGGCAACCCGGCACTACTGCCAAAGGGCTACCCGAAAAGTTGCCATCGTGCGCGAAACAAGCATCCGCGACACGAAAATTCACAACTCTGCCCGTCGCGCCGGATTCGCACGATTGTGTAACCACGCGCCTGGTGGGCGCTGTAATATGGCAGCCCGCGCTCGATGAACCTGACAACAACGTGAGCATGCCTTCCCGAGATCATCCTGCCCCGGCAGCGGATGTAACTGCACCGCCGTCCCGGGCCAACCCCGAGCGCGACGACCTGCTCAAATACGAGGCAATCCTGAACAACGCCTCGGTCGGCATCGCATTCACCCGCGACCGGATACTGCATCACGCCAACCGCGCCTTCGAGGAGCTGTTCGGCTGGCCGCCCGGCGGCCTGGTCGGTCAACCCGGCAGGGTGGTGTGGGGCTCGCCGGAAGAATATGCGGAGGTCGGCAGCGTTGTCGGCCCGGTACTCGCGCGCGGCGAAGCGGTCGAGGTCGAACGGCAGATGATGCGTCGCGACGGGGCCAAATTCTGGTGCCGCCTGCAGGCGCGGCCGATTGATCCGGTCAATCCCGCCACCGGCGGCACCATCTGGATCATCGAGGACATCACCGAGCGCCGCCACGCGGTCGAGCATCTGCGGCTGCTGAACGAGGAACTTGAACAGCGCGTGCAGGAACGCACCGAGGAGCTGGCGCGCATCAATGCGCAACTCAAAGAGGAAATGGATGACCGCCAGACCGCCGAAGCGCTGGCACGTCACCTGGCACTGCACGATACGCTGACCGGATTGCCCAATCGCCTGTTGTTGCAGGATCGCCTGTCACAAGCGCTGGCGCAGGCAAAGCGCGAAGACTGGCTGGTGGCGGTGATGTTTATCGACCTGGACCGCTTTAAAAACATCAACGACACGCTGGGTCATGCCATCGGTGATGAAGTGCTGCGCGAAATGGCGCGGCGCCTCAAGGCCGCGTTGCGCGACAGCGATACGGTATCGCGCGTCGGCGGCGATGAGTTCGTCATCGTGCTGCGCCATGTGCAGGCGGTGGCGGATATTCCGCTCACCACCAGCAAGCTGATGGCCGATATGAGCACGCCGGTAACGGTCGGCGGCCACCAGCTGCGCGTTACACCGTCGATCGGCGTCAGCGTTTTTCCCAACGACAGCGATGACGCCACCAAACTGCTGAGCTATGCCGATGCGGCTATGTATCACGCCAAAGCCAACGGCCGGCGCAATGTGCAGTTCTACGCCGCCACCATGAGCGACACGCTGCAGACGCGGGTCAAGCTGGAAAGCGATCTGCATTTGGCGCTGGCGCGGCACGAACTGGAAATGCACTACCAGCCGCGCGTCGATTTCCGTAGCGGCAAGGTGATCGGTTACGAGGCGCTGCTGCGCTGGAACCACCCGGAAGAAGGCCCGATCGCGCCGTCGGTGTTTATTCCCATCGCGGAGGACAGTGGCCTGATCATGCCGATCGGCGAGTGGGTGATACGCGAGGCCTGCCAGCAGATGAAGCGCTGGCGCGAGAGTGGCTTCGCGGTCGAGTGCGTAGCAGTGAATCTGTCGGCGCGCCAATTCTTCGATCGCCAACTGCCCGAGCGCGTGAGCAGTGCGCTGGCGGAAGCGGGATTGGATCCGCAAAGCCTGGAGCTCGAAATCACCGAGAGCATCCTGATGGCCAACACCGAGGAGACCCTTAGCCTGTTCGCCGAGCTGAAGCAACTGGGCGTGAAGTTGTCGATCGACGATTTCGGTACCGGGTTCTCCAGCCTGTCCTATCTGAAGCGCTTCCGCGTCGACAATCTGAAAATCGATCACTCCTTCGTGCGCGATATCAGCACCGATGCCGACGATGCCGCGATCGTGCGCGCCATCGTCAATCTGGCGCACAGCCTGCAGCTGCATGTGATTGCCGAGGGTGTGGAGACAAAAGAACAGATCGAATACCTGACGCATTGCGGCTGCCAGGAGGCGCAGGGCTTTTATTTTGCAAAACCGATGCGCGCCTCCGAGGTACCGGCTCAAGTGGCTGCGTTGGAGGGCGAACTGGCTCGTGCGCTGTCCAAAGGCGGAGCGGGCGCGTGATCCGGGCAGCATTTCTGCGGGCAACTTTGCTGGCCATCACGCTGATGGTGGCGGCGCAATTGGCGCAGGCGGCATTGAGTGCGCGCGATCAGGAAACGCAGGCGATGGAGCGTATCGTTGCCGACGACCCACGCGCGGCGATGAAGGAAAGCGAGAACTGGCTGGAACAGGGCAACAAGACCGGTGACAAGGCATTGCAGCTCAAAGCCACGCGCTTGATGTCGCTGGCAATTACCAGCCTGGAGGACGCTCAAAAACTCATCAGTGTCGCCGAGCGAGGCTTGAAGCAAGCGCGCGAGGCGAAGGACACGCAAGCCGAATGCGAATTCCTCAACGCCAAGGCGGTGGCCACGGCGTCGGAAGGAAAGTATGTCGATGCGCAGGCGATTTTCGACGAAGCCATCCTGGTCGCGGAGAACGCCGGCTTGAAACGCTGCGCGACCGGCGTGATGGTGTCCAAGGCTTTCAACTACGGACTGCTGGGCCGCGACGCCGAATCGCTGGCCCTGTTGTTCAAGGCGCATCAACGTTACGTGGAACTGGGCGATGCCATCGGCGCGCGCAGCACGCTGGGCGCCATCGGCAATGCCTACAACCACGATCGCTCCAGCCGCGAGGATCTGCTCAAGGCGCTCAGTTATCACGAGCAATCGATACCACCGGACGCCGAGAAGAGCGCGCGTCACGAACTGGCGACGATTCACTTCAACACCGGCGTGGTTCACCAGAAACTGCGCGATTTCCCGAAGGCCAAGCTGAGTTACCAGAAAGCGATGACGCTGTTCCGCTCTTTGGGCGACCCGAACGGCGAAGCGTTCGTCAATCACCGTCTCGGCGTGGTGGCGGGCGAGACCGGGCGCTGGGAAGAGGCGCTTAGCTATCAGGACAAGGCCCTGCCGGTCATGACCGCAACGGGCGATGCCACCATGATGTTCAACATCCAGCGCAATCGCGCCAAGGCCTTTGCCCACCTGGATAAACGCCGCGAAAGCCTGGACGCGCTGGCCAAGACCGACGCCATTCGCAGCAAGATCGATTCATCGTGGATCGAGGTGACCTATCTTGCCGACGCCGCGGCGATCCATGCCCGCCTCGGCGACCATGAAAAAGCGTGGCGCAATCAGGTGCTGCTGCGCGAAGCGGAAATGCGCAACTTCAACGAGGCCAAGGAAAAAGATGCGGCCGAAGTGCAGACGCGATTCGAGGTCAAGCAGAAGGAAGCCGAGAACGCTTTGCTGCGCGCGCGCGAAATGGAATCGGAAGCGCGCCGCGTGGCGATGCTGCTGGCCATCGTGCTGCTGCTGTTCGTGCTCGGCGGGCTGGGCTGGTATCTGTTCCGGCAGGGGCAGCAGAATCGCCGCTTCGCCAACCTTGCCCTGCGCGACGATCTTACGGGTTTGCCCAATCGCCGCAGCATCGTCGAATATGCGCGCGTGCAACTGGGCGCAGCGCGCATGGACGGCAGCAAGCTCTGTCTGGCGCTGATCGACGTCGATGAATTCAAGTCGATCAACGACGAATGCGGACATGCCGTCGGCGATGCGGTGCTCGCCGCCATCGCCGCCGTCTGCGCGCAGCAACTTCGCAGCAACGACAAGCTGGGCCGCTACGGTGGCGAGGAATTCCTGCTGATCATGCCGGGTTCGGACCTCACGCAAGTGCCGCAGGTGTTCACACGTCTGCG
This sequence comes from Betaproteobacteria bacterium, assembly GCA_016790625.1. Lineage (GTDB taxonomy): Bacteria > Pseudomonadota > Gammaproteobacteria > Burkholderiales > Usitatibacteraceae > UKL13-2. The sequence continues at coordinate 12,003 of JAEUNB010000288.1, forward strand.
TAGCGTGGTGCAGCAGTTGCAGGTGTCTGGCCTGCCGGCCACGCGCAAGCTCACCTTCAGCATGGGTGCTGCGCAAGTGCAGGGGCCAGCGGATGATCTGGACAAATTGACCAAGCGCGCGGACGACGCCCTGTACCGCGCCAAACAAGGGGGACGTGATCGCTATGAACTGGGCTAACAGGATGAAGGCAATATCGATTGCGGTGGCAGCAGGTTTGTCCTGCATGCATGCGGTGGCGCAGGCCCCCGTTTCTGTGTCCCCACCAGTGGCCAAGCCGTCGTACTCCGAATTGCTGGCCGCATCCAAGCCTGGCGACTGGCGTGCACTCGATCTTGAGAACACCTTGTACATGGACATTCCGCAGGGCCGCGTGATCATCGAAGTCTCCGCCGCCTACGCACCGGCGCACGCTGCCAACATCCGCGCACTGGTGCGCGAAAAGTACTTCGACGGCCTCACCATCCTGCGCTCGCAGGACAATTACGTCGTTCAATGGGGCGACCCGGATGAAAAAAATCCGCGCGCAATGAAACAAGGCAAGTCCAGCCTGGCGCCGGAGTTCACCCGCAGCATCGATGACAAATTGCCGTTCACCAAGCTGCCCGATGTCGATGGCTACGCACCGGAAGTCGGTTTCTCCAACGGCTTCCCGGTGGGGCGCAATCCTAAGACCAACCAGACCTGGCTCGCGCACTGCTACGGCATGGTCGGCGCCGGCCGCGACAACGCCGACACCAGCGGCAGCGGTGCGGAGCTCTATGCCGTTACCGGCCATGCGCCGCGACACCTCGACCGCAATATCACGTTGCTGGGCCGCGTGGTGCAGGGCATGCCCCTGCTGTCGTCGTTGCCGCGCGGAACCGGCAATCTCGGCTTTTACGAAAAACCTGAACAGCGCGTCACCATCAAATCCGTGCGTCTCGCCGCCGATGTGCCGACTGCGGAGCGCACCAACCTCGAAGTGATTCGCACCGATACGCCGCTATTTACCTCACTAGTGGAAGCGCTACGCAATCGCGGCGGCACATGGTACAAAGTGCCGGCGGGGCATATCGAGCTTTGCAATGTGATGTTGGCGGTGAGGGCGGTGAGGCCGTAGGGTTTCTGGCGCCGTTTCGCTCGACTGATGTATCAAACTCCAGCACTGGAGGGCGTTTCGGGGCACTTTTAGTCCGGAAACCGCTCCAGTGCTAGAGTTTGAGCTGCTTTTGTAGGTTGGGCAAGCCTCATCTGCCCAACATTTTGCGTTTGTACATGATGTTGGGCTTCGCTGCGCTCAACCCAGCCTACGAAATTCAATTCAAAATTTTGTTGGGCCCTTGTATTTGGTTTTGACAATCGACCAAACATAGCCTGAGAGAATCGGCAAAGATGCGATGAACGCGGCTCGGAAAACTGCTGGGATGCCGGGTGACGTTATGGACGCTAGATATAGATTTGCGGCAAAGAATGTCGCATATATGGTAGCCAGTAAAGGAATATTTTGTCGCCAGTTCGGCATGGCGGGCGCAACGACAAACATAGCAACGAACACTCCGATGCCTGAGTTGAGCAACATCTTGAGTTCTGCAACTTCCATATTTAGTGCTCCCCTTAAGTCGGGGCCGACTCCGACCCCGACGCCAGTTATCGTAACTTATTGGATGCCGTTTTTGCGTTCAAAACGAACTGAAACTCTGCTACCAACGGTGTTTA
>JAEUNB010000217.1 GCA_016790625.1 Betaproteobacteria bacterium
TGGCGGCATGGGCGATGTTGGCTTACGGCGCGCTGAAACGGAATTAAAAGTCAAGCACTGGAGCGGCTCGCCGGGCAAAAATGCCTGGAGAATGGCGTCAATGCTGGGATTTCGCCTCGATATGCAGGCTACGCGGGAAACGTAACCGCATCGCCCACACGCAATGTGCCTGCGGTTGTGGGGATGAGATTGGTGCCGAAACGCACGCCATCGGGAGAATCGCGGAATGTTGCCAGCGTGGCCAGCGGCTCGGGACCCAGCACTTCACCGGTGATCTGGTCGGTGGTGGTGACCTGGCAGCGCACGCAGGGCTTGGCGGCGCGGAAACCTGCCGCGCCCACGGTCATTACGCCCAATGCGTCTTCGGCGAATGCCGGTGCACCGGTCACGACCAGGTTGGCGCGAAACCGGTTCATCGGCACCGGCTTCCCGCCACGCTCGACGATGCGGCGATTGAGCTCTGCCAGAGAGGCTTCGGTTGCAATCAACAAAGGATAGCCGTCGGCAAAGCTGACGATATCGCCCGGCTCGCCGCGCCCGGGCTTCAGCGCCCGCTCGCTGCTATCGGGCATGTACACCAGCCGCGCATCGGTATCGAGGGCCTCGGAAAGCAGCGCATTGGCTTCATCGGAGACTTCATGCGCCTCGACGGTCGATGACCAAACCCGCACCGGCGTGAGCGCCCTTGGCGGCGGGGTGAGCGGAACCGACACCGAATCGTCGAACGCGTTACTGAGGACCAGTTTGTCGCCATTTATCGCCGTTTTTACCGTCGCCATCGCAGGACGCTCGCGGATGGTGAGAAATTCGCCCATGCTGTCCACCACCATGAAGCGGCGGTCGTATTCGAGGCCGCGCTTGGTGATGATGGCGCTCTCGACCGAAAAGCCGCGCAGCGACTTGACGGGATAGAGGTTGATTTGCGACAGGACAGGTGTGTTTGAAGTCGAGGAAAGGGTCATGATGTCGGTCAATATTTCGTGATAACGTACGCTTCCGCAGCCAGCAGTATAGCTGCGCTTTCCCTGGTGAAGCCCCGCGTGGTGAGCCAGGTTTTCAACGTAGTTAAGCCTCCAAAGGAGCACTACAACCATGGTTGATCTCTGGAAAAAACTGGCTGGTGAACTCATCGATATCATCGAATGGCTCGATGATTCGAACAACACGCTGGTTTACCGCTTCGAGCGGATGAACAATGAAATCAAATACGGTGCCAAGCTCACCGTGCGCGAGGGGCAGATGGCGGTCTTCATCAACGAAGGCCAGATGGCCGACGTGTTCAAGCCCGGCATGTACACGCTGACCACGCAGAACCTGCCGATCCTGGCCACGCTCAAGGGCTGGAAGTACGGCTTCGAATCACCGTTCAAGGCCGAGGTCTATTTCGTCTCGACTCGCAAGTTCACAGACCTGAAGTGGGGCACGCCCGGCCCGGCAACGATGCGCGACAAGGAATTCGGCATCGTCCGCGCCACCGCGTTTGGTATCTATGCCATTCGTGTCAAAGATCCCGGCATCTTCATCAAGGATATTTCTGGTACCGAAGGCCGCTTCACCACCGACCAGATTCAGGAAAACCTGCGCGGCAAGATCGGCTTGCGCATCAAGGAAGTAATGCCGGAACTCGGCCTGTCGATCATCGACCTGGAAGCCAAGGTTTCGACCATGGGCCAGATGCTGCGCGAGCGCATCTCGCCGGACTTCGAAACGATGGGTTTGGAGCTGGTCGAAGTGCAGGTGCAGGACGTCGGCCTGCCGGAAGAAGTCGAGAAGGCGATCGACAAACGCGGCGCGATTGCGGCCGTCGGCAACCTTCAGGCATACACACAGTACGAAACCGCCAGCGCGATCAAGGATGCAGCGACCACTCCCAATAGCGCGGCCGGTGCTGGCATGGGGCTGGGTGCGGGCTTTGCCATGGGCGGAGCGATGGCCGGGCCGATGGGCGGCGCGATGGCAGCAGGCGCTGCGGGCATGACGCCGGGTGGTGGAATGGGTGGTGCGGCAATGCCGCCGCCCTTGCCAAGTGCAGTCGCCTTTCACGTCGCCATCAACGGTCAGCAGGCCGGGCCGTTCGATATGACGGCACTGCAGGCGCACCTGACCAGCGGCACACTCAAGCGCGATTCGCTGGTATGGAAAGCCGGCATGGCGGCGTGGGCGCAGGCGGGTACCGTGCCCGAGCTGGCTGCGCTGTTTGCCAATATGCCGCCGCCGATTCCGCCGGCTGCATAAAGTCAGATACTTCAGTCCCCTCTCCCACTTGTGGGAGAGGGTTAGGGAGAGGGTGCGTCAATTCACGATGCCCTCTCCCCGGCCCTCTCCCGCAGGCGGGCGAGGGAGACAAACTTATGACCATCACCATCCGCGCCGCCGAACCCGGAGATTACGAAGCCATCCGCGACACGATGGCGCAGACACGTGCTCACACGCAGACCCTGCAGGTGCCCTATCCTTCGCTGGAAATGTGGAAAAAGCGCCTCGCTGATAAAGCGCCGACCGATCATGTGCTGGTCGCCGAGATCGACGGCAAGGTCATCGGCAATGCCGGCCTGCATGCCGTCGGCCCTTCGCCACGACGCCGTCACGCTGCGCACCTCGGCATGTCCGTGCACGACGACTGGCAGCGCCGCGGAGCGGGTGCTGCATTGATGGCCGCGCTGATCGATCTGGCCGACAACTGGCTGCAGTACACGCGGCTCGAACTCACGGTGTACACCGACAACGACGGTGCCATCGCGCTCTATAAAAAATTCGGCTTCGAAATCGAAGGCACGCTGAAGCAATATGCCATGCGCAATGGCGTGCTCACCGATGTGTACACGATGGCGCGAATGAAAAAATAAGTCCTTCCCCCGCGAAGGCGGGGGCCTAATTTTGCCAACTTGGGCCCCGCCTTTGCGGGGGCATGACAAGAACATGGAAAACCCGAACGCTTCCCAAACCACGCTCGATCATATGACTGCCAAGGTGCGCGCGTTTCCGTGCAAATCCTGCGGCGCCAAGCTCTCGTTCAATCCTGGCAGCAAGGAACTGAAATGTCCCTACTGCGCCGCGGTGAACGAAATTCCCGATTCCGACGACGCGGTCGAAGAGCTGGGGCTGGAAGAGTGGCTGGGCAAGCTCGAAAAGGAAAGCGAAACCCATCAGCAGGAGCAGATCAAGTGCAGCAACTGCGGTGGCGAACAAACGCTGGCGGCCAATCTCTACGCCAGTGCCTGTACTTTTTGCGGCACGCCACTGACCTCGAAGAGCTATGCGCAGCGATTGATCAAACCGAAATCGCTGGTGCCGTTCAAGATCACCAAGAATCAGGCACAGGACAAATGGCGCGCATGGATTCGCGGCCTGTGGCTGGCGCCGAGTGCCTTGAAGAAATACGCGCAAAGCGACGGCGGCATCAAGGGCATCTATGTGCCGTACTGGACCTTCGATGCGC
>JAEUNB010000123.1 GCA_016790625.1 Betaproteobacteria bacterium
GGACTTGTCCTCGATGATTACCTGAACGATGCCATCCCACAGACCGTCCGCCGGCCGTATGCTGGCGAGTTGGTCATTCTTGAAGCGATTCATGCCCTCGCCGTTGGTGCCGACCCACAACGCGCCGGACGCGTCTTCGTACAGCGCCAGCACCCAGTTCGATACCATGCCTTCCTTGCGTGTGAAGGACTTGAAGGCGCCGTCGCGATAACGGAACAATCCCTGCCCGGTGGTACCGACCCAAAGCGTACCGGCGCGGTCCTCCATCATGGTAGTGATACCTTCCAGCGGCGCGCCGGTTTCGCGAACCGTGACAAAGCCCCGGCCGCTGAAGCGTGCCAGGCCGGATTTGGTGCCGGCCCAGATGGTGCCTGCGCGGTCCTGGTAGAGGACGCGCACATCGACGTTTGGCAGCCCTTGTGCGATGCCGAATTTTTCCAGCCGGCCATTCTTCAGACGCGCCACGCCCTCGGTATAGGAGCCCATCCAGATCGCCCCGTCGCGGTCCTCCAGCAGGCTGGACGACTCATCGGTCGGCAGCCCGGACCGGGTGTTGAATGTCTTGATGCCGGTGCCGTTGACGCGGTTCACTCCCCCGCCAGCGGTGGCCACCCAAGCGGCGCCGTCGCGGGCATGGATCACCGAGCGCACGTTGTCATGGCTGAGACCCTCGGGTTTGCCAAGGGCTGCGAAGGCGCGCGCGCTGAGGCGATTGAGGCCGCCATTCCAGGTGCCGACCCAGACACTTTCTTCGCGGTCGATGTGCAGCGCCCAGATCTGGTCGCCAGCGAGACCACCTGCGGTCGAGATCGACGAGAAACGGCCTTCGCTCATGCGTACCACGCCGGCACCCCAGGTGCCAATCCAGAGCGTGCCCGACTTGGCGCGCGAGATAAAAGTCAGCTGATCAGTGGGTAGCCCGTCACGTGTGGTGTAGCTCTTGATTTGGCCATCGACCACACGCACCAGGCCGGCTCCGGCAGTGGCCGCCCAGATCCCGCCGGCCGGGTCCGCAATAACGTGCCGCACTTCCAGGTGCGGAAAGCCGTTGTCCGGATTCAGCGTCTTGAATTGTCCGGCCGTCATGGTCACCAGTCCGCCGCCTGAGGTGCCGATCCAGAGTGTGCCGTCACGGTCGAACACCAGCGTACGCAGGCGCAGGGTCGGCAGGCCGTCCGCTTCCTTGTACAGCTTGGTGACACCCTTGCCTTTCTCCCAGCGCACCAGACCGTTCTCGCTGGCCGCCCATATCACACCGTCGGCCGCCTGGACAAACGCCCATACCCGCCGGCCTTCCATCAACTCACTGGGGAAGGCTGGCTCAAAGCGGCCGTGCCGATGTCGCGAGGCACCGCGGCTGTGGCCGATCCAGAGATCGCCATCGCGGTCTTCCATAAAACCGAAAATCGGCCGTGACGCGACGTCCTGCACCTGCGCCGGTTCGAAGGTGGTGAAGCGAATGCCGTCGAAGCGTGCCGCTCCACCGGAGGTACCGACCCAAAGGTGACCAGCGCGGGTCTGGTACATGGTCTGCACCGTGTTCAACGGCAGCCCCTGCTCGGTTTGCCAGCCGTCAATACGAAATTGGCTTAGCGATTTTTTCAGCGGATCGACCGATGTGACCGATGGAGTCTCGGACTGCGCGAATGCAGTCGAGGGAATGACGATGGCCAGCAACAAGGCACAACAGATGCGCCCGATCAGAGTGGTGGGCTGTGGCGCGTTGCGTGATGGGTTCAGTATTCGCAAAACGGAAATCGGGCCGGGTGCGGAACGGAAAATGTGACTAACTGTGAATGGCTGCGCGAGGGTGCCGCCGAACTCATGTTTGCTCTTGTTATTGCGTGGTCAGTGCTGAGACAGATACTACCCTACGACCTGCCCGCCATGTTGAAGTCGACCGGATGGTTTGGCGTCAGGCGTATCCCACGCTGCGGCGATCCAGCGAAATTGCCTTGACCAAGGCATAGACCGGTAAGCCAGTCGTCAGTTGCAGCCGGTCCAGCGACAGCCGGGTGAGGCGCGCGATAAGCATCGCTTCGCCGACGGCGATGCGTACATCGACGATGGGTCCCGGCCCATTCGACGAGTTTCAACCTTCGCGGCACGATAGTCGATTTCTAGAAAAAGTTTCGTCATGTGTCTGTGCAGTGCTGATACCGCAGCATCAAAACGTCACGCCGATCAGCTTGGCAGCGGCGATGGACATGACCAGCGACAGCGTGGCAATCAGCCATCGATTGGTCAGTTTGTATATTCCCATCCAGGTGCCGATAAACGCGCCCAGCAGGGCTGCGGCGACCAGAGGCGTGGCAGCGTAGGGGATGGTGGCAAACGAAAATGAGCCCTTGACCAATCCGCCTGCCAAGCCCGCAATTGAATTGGCCATGATAAATGGCGCCGAAATTCCAGCGGTGGCCTTCGGTCCGGCCCAGTGCATCAGCAGAATGAACGGGCTCAAAAAAATGCCGCCTCCTGTGCCGGTGAGTCCGGACAGCAAGCCAATCGCCGCGCCGACCGGTGGCGCCGCCCAGACAGGAATGGCCACCGGAATTTCATCGCGCTGATCGGTGTTCGAGAACGCGCGCCACGCGAGATATGCCGCTGAACAAAGCAGAACAGCGCCAACCAGTGCCTGATAAATATGCGATGGCAACTTGATGCCGCCACCCAGAAATGCCAGCGGAATGGAGCCTAGCAGAAAGGGAGTAACGACTTTTGCATCGAAGTATCGCGCGTTGCGAAAGCGCCAGGTGGCGAATGCAGCAACGACAATGTTCAGCGTCAGTGCCGTTGGCCGCATCGCTTCGGGCGCCACTCCGACCAGCGCCATTGCCGCCAGATAGCCGGACGCGCCGGCGTGGCCAACCGAGCTGTACAGCATCGCGACCACAATGAAGATGGCGGCGAGTTCGATGATCTGGGTTTCGGTCAAGGATTGAGACCGGCATGAAATAGAAGTTTCGTAATATACAGACGGATATAACGCCACGCAAACGGCAGGGCCAGACAGAGCCTTGAGTGATTATTGTGGCTTGTCGGCCAGGAGTGCCGCGAACGCGGCGAGGTCGGCGCGGATGGCGGCGTCAGTGCGCTTTTCCATCGAGCGAAAGTGAGTCAGGACTTTGATGCCGAAATGCGTGAGTCGCGCGCCGCCGCCGCCGCCGCCGCCGGTGGCAGTATCGATCAGCGGTTCGCGGAAGCAACGGTTCATGGTGTCGGCGAGGTTCCAAGCACGCTTGTATGACATGCCCAGATCGCGCGCGGCTTTGGAGATGGAGCCGCAATCGCGGATCGCTTCAAGCAGATCCGCCTTGCCGGGGCCAATGGCGATTTCGTCGCCGAAAAAAATGCGGAACTTGGCGGACGCGATCCGATGCGCCACAGTGAAACTCTATTTGGCTGTGCCCAGCATTTGCTGCAGTTCGCCGGATTGGTACATCTCGCGCATGATGTCTGCGCCGCCGACGAATTCGCCATTGATGTAGAGCTGCGGAATGGTCGGCCAGTTGGCGTATTCCTTGATGCCTTGGCGAATGTCGGCGTCCTGCAGTACATCGACCGTGTGCAGGCTCTGCACACCGCAGGCTTTCAACATTTGTGCCGCAGAAGCGGAGAAACCACACATCGGGAATTGCGGCGAGCCCTTCATATACAACACGACGGGGTTCGATGTAACGGTTTCGCGGATTTTGTCTTGCACGTCCATGTGATGCTCCAAGTTTTTTGTCCGGCGCTATTTGGTTCTTGCGCCGCATTTCTCATCCTCTCCCTTGGGAGAGGACCGAGGTGAGGGAACTGACTACCTTGATTTTAGCGAATTTGGCCGCCGGAAACGCGTTCAATCCCGGCTAAATCCCTTGTACAAATGAGGTTATCGAAGCCGGCTTTCAAGAGCAGGTCGCGGGCGGCAGGCGCCTGGTCATAGCCGTGTTCGAACAGCAGCCAGCCACCGGCCGTCAGGTGGTTCGCTGCTCCGGCAACGATGGTGCGAATTGAAGCGAAGCCATCGTCGCTGCCATCGGTGACGGCAGTTTTCGGCTCGAATCGCAGGTCGCCTTCGCTGAGGTGTGCATCGCCGTCGGCGACATAGGGTGGATTGGAGACGATCAGGTCGAAGCGGTCACCGGCCAGCGCTGAATACCAATTGCTCTCGACGAATTCGACGCGCGCGGCCAGCTGATGCGCATTTTGCCGGGCGATGTCTAACGCTGCGGCGGAAATGTCGCACGCCGTGACGTGAGCGGAGGGCGCCTCCAGCGCCAGCGTGATGGCGATGGCTCCGCTACCAGTTCCCATATCCAAAACTCTAGCACTGGTGCGGTTCTCAGGCCAAATTTGCCCGGAAAGGCGCGCCAATGCTTGTTCTATCAATATCTCCGTTTCCGGGCGTGGAATCAGCACGTCACGATTGACGATGAAATCCCGGCCATAAAATTCGCGTGTACCGATCAGATACGCAACCGGCTCGCCGCCGGCGCGGCGGGCCACGCGCTGACTGAATTGTTGCGCGGCATCCGCTTCCAGGTCGCGCTCCGCATTGGCAATCAGCGACGCGCGGCCGACGCCGAGGATATCGGCCAGCAAATATTGCGCATCAATCCGTTCGATCGATGCCTGCGCTTCGCGCAGGGCTTCCGCAATCGTCGTCACGCCGATACGTCGATTAATTGGTGGCCAGCGCGGCCAGTTGTTCGGCCTGATGCTCGGAAATCAGCGCATCGGTCAACTCCGCCAGATCGCCGTCCATGATGAAATCGATCTTGTAGAGCGTCAGATTAATGCGATGGTCGGTGACGCGGCCCTGAGGGAAGTTGTAGGTGCGGATACGTTCCGAGCGATCGCCGGAGCCAATCAGTGACTTGCGCTCGGCCGCTTCCTTGGCCTGCTGCTCGCGCATCTGTTTGTCCTTGATGCGCGCGGCCAGGACGCGAAATGCTTGCTCCTTGTTCTTGTGTTGCGAGCGGCCGTCCTGACACTCGACCACGATACCGGTCGGGATGTGCGTGAGCCGCACCGCCGAATCGGTCTTGTTGATGTGCTGACCACCAGCGCCTGAGGCGCGGAAGGTGTCGACGCGCACGTCGGAGGGGTTGATGTTGACATCGCTGGCGTCATCAGCCTCCGCCATCACGGCGACGGTTGCGGCGGAAGTGTGGATACGCCCCTGCGTTTCGGTCGCCGGTACGCGTTGAACGCGATGGCCGCCTGACTCGAACTTGAGCCGTGAATACGCGCCTTGGCCAACGATGCGGGCAATGACTTCCTTGTAGCCGCCGACTTCGCCCTGCGACTCCGAGACAATCTCCACCTGCCAGCGCTGACGCTCGGCGTAACGGGCGTACATGCGGAACAGATCGCCGGCAAACAGTGCGGACTCATCGCCACCGGTACCACCGCGGATTTCCAGAAAAATGTTCTTGTCATCGTTGGGGTCCTTGGGCAGCAGTTGTCTTTGCAGATCGACCTCCAGCGCCTCAAGCTTGGCTTTGCCGACTTTGATTTCATCGTCGGCGAACTCCCGCATATCAGGATCGTTGGCCATTTCCTGGGCGGCAGCGATGTCCGCCTCGACTTTTTGATAGTCGTTGAACAGCGCCACCACCGGGGAAAGCTCGGCGTGCTCGCGGGTGATCTTGCGGTAGTTGTCCATGTCGTCGACCACACCTGGGTCGGCCAAAAGACGGTCGACTTCGGCAAGGCGATCAACCAGCGAGGACAGTTTTTGATTGATGGAAGGTTTCATGGCTCAGTCGTTGGGCGTTCCAGGCTGGTCGGCAGCGGAACGCGATGTTGAGTAATCGGGGAACTTGGTGCGGAGGCGAGCCGGTGTGACCCAGCTCGTTCGAGTCAGGTGCTGACGGTAGCTAGGGCTCTTCCTGATCCGGATAGAGTTTGGCCAGTGCGGCAGCCAGCGCCTCGCGCTCGGAACCCGTCGAACGATTGAGCGCCGCCAGCGGGTGATGCAGGAATTTGTTGGTCAGTCCGTGAGCCAGTTGCTCCATCACCTTGACCGGATCGTCGCCGCGCGCCAGCATTTTTGCGGCACGATCGAGTTCGATCTGGCGGTAATGATCAGCCTTGCCGCGCAATTGCTGGATCACCGGCACCGAGGCGCGTGATCCCAGCCATTGCATGTACTCGACGGTACGCCGCTCGATAATCGCGTCGGCCTCCTGCACCGCAGCTTCGCGGCGCTCTGTATTCTGCTGGATGACCTTGCCTAGCGCGTCGAGCGTGTAGAGGAAAACATCATCCAGATCGCCGACTTCGGCTTCTATGTCGCGTGGCACCGCAAGGTCGACCATGAACATCGGGCGATGACGGCGGATTCGCAGCGCACTCTCGATCATGCCCTTGCCGATGATCGGCAGGGTGGACGCAGTTGAACTGATGACAATGTCGAACTCGTGAATCCGCTCCGGTAGTTGTTGAAGCGTGATTGCGGACGCGTTAAATCGGGCCGCCAGTTCGCGACCGCGTTCCAGCGTGCGATTGGCAACAACAATTGACTTCGGTGTTTGCGCGGCAAAATGCGTGGCAGCGAGCTCGATCATCTCGCCCACACCAATCAATAGCAGACGCGTATCGCGTAAATCGCCGAACAGTTGCTGCGCCAGCTTCAGCGAAGCGGCCGCCATGCTGACCGACGTCGCGCCGATTTCGGTATCGGTGCGCACCTGTTTGGCGACCTTGAAGGTTTCCTGAAACAGTCGGTCCAGCGGTCCACCGAGCATGCCGGCTTCATCAGCAACCTTTACCGCCAATTTAACCTGCCCCAATATCTGCGGCTCGCCGAGAATCATGGAATCCAGCCCGCTGGCGACACGAAACGCATGACGGGCGACATCGGCCTCGGCGAGCTGATACAGGTGCGGTTGCAGATCGGTGCCGTGCGTAGAGGGCTGGGTCGACAGCCAGGAGGCAGCTTTCTCCGCTGCTTCAACGTTCGTTGCGCGCAGGTAAATCTCAGTCCGATTGCAAGTGGACACCATGGCAATTTCGTCGGCTGCCGTGTGCCGTTTCAGTGCATCGAGTGCCGGCCGCTGCGTTTCGAGCGGAAACGCGACTCTCTCGCGAATCTCAATCGGCGCAGTGCGGTGGTTCAGGCCTATGGCGTAGAGCGGCATGCTAGGGAAAAAACATTGCAAATCAGTCGGAAATTATACCAGCCGCGTCTTCCGCACTCTAAGGCCGGAGGTGTCGATCACAAGGCGTCAAGGTGCTGTAACAAGTGTTGGGCATGGACGCGGATTGCGGCGCGCTCATCGTCTGACAGGCGGGCAATGTTTTTCGCCATCAAGGATGTACGCGGATTTTCCAGCAGCAGTTGTTCGTGTTTGTCGAGAAAGTTCCAATACAGAGCGGTAAACGGGCAAGCCTTTTCGCCGGTTTTGACATCGGGCTTGTAGCGGCAACTGCGGCAGTAGTTGGACATGCGGTTGATGTATTGGCCGCTGGCAATGTACGGCTTGGAGGTAAATCGCCCGCCGTTGGCATATATCGCCATGCCGGCTACGTTAGGCAGCTCCACCCAGTCGATCGCATCGACATAAACAGCCAGATACCAGTCTTCAATTTGCTGTGGCGAGATTTCGGCCAGCAAAGCCCAGACACCGGTAACCATCAACCGCTGGATGTGGTGGGCATAACCGTATTCAAGCGTTTGGCTGATGACCTGCTTCATGCAGTTCATTTGTGTGTTGCCGGTCCAGTACCATGCGGGCAGCATGTTCTGGTGGTCGAAAAAATTGGCCTCGCGCATGGCCGGCATGTCCAGCCAGTACATGCCGCGGATGAACTCGCGCCAGCCGAGAATCTGACGTACAAATCCTTCGACCGCTTCAAGCGGTGCTTTGCCAGCGCGATGCGCCTCAATAGCCGCAGCGATCACTTCGCGCGGATTAAGCAATTTGAGGTTGAGCGCCGCCGACAGCAGGCTGTGGTACAGGACCGGTTGGTCGGCCCACATGGCATCCTGATACCCGCCGAATTGTGGCAATCGATGCTCGACAAAATCGCTTAACGCAATAAGTGCGTCGTCTCGAGTCACCGGCCAATTGAATTGATCGAGCGAGCCCGGATGGTTGGCAAAACGTTGTTCCACATCTGCCAGTGCGCCTCGTGTAATGCTGTCATGATCGAATTTTGGCGGCAGTGGGATGTCTTTCGGTCCGGCTTTGCCGAAGGCGCCTCGATTTTCGCTATCGTAATTCCAGCGGCCACCTGCGGGCTGTCCGTTTTCCATCAAAACGTCATGCGTTTTTCGCATCATGCGGTAGAAGAACTCCATGCGCAGTTGCTTGTAGCCTCTTGCCCATTCGGCAAAGTCGCGACGCGAAATCAGGAAGTGCCGGTCTTCGCGAATGGCGAGCGGGATATGGTTCCGAGCGCAGGTTTCAGTCAGCGTTTTTTCAACGCGCCAGTCGCCGGACTCGGTCATGATGACCTTTTGGGGACCATGGCGTTTTATGGCGGTGTCGAGCGCATCGGCCAACGATGCAAACTTGTGCTCGCCAAGCGCGAGATAGCAGATCTGGTGGCCACTCGCCTGCAGGAGTAGCCGGAAGTGACGCATGGCGGCCAGAAAATATGCGGTTCGAGGCTTGCTGCTCCAAACGTGGGTTGACTCTTCGGCGACCTCGGCCATGAGAATCAGGTCTTTGCTGGCGTCGGCGTCTGCCAGAGCCGAACTTTTGCAATCGAGCTGATCGCCTAGTACTAATATCAGGTTGCGAATCGATTGGACAGAATTGATTTTTGGCATTGTCGGCGGCGTCAGGCGCTCTTTCTCCGCGATGCGGTCCGGCATCGATCCGAGCAGTATTTAACTTCTGCCCAATTTTTGGCCCAGCTTTTGCGCCATGTCATTGGACGGCCGCATTGCACGCAAATTTTCTCGGGAAGGCCGGATTTGTTACCCTTATGGACTGTGTGCGCCATTTTGGCTGCCGATGGAGAATCGATGAAAACGCGTCGTATTTGGTGGATGTCTTTGCTGGCTTTGGCTTTAACAATGATTGCACCAGCGGTTATGGCGTCCGATTGTCCCAGTCTGCTGAATCACAAGTTCAACTCCCTGCAGGGCAAACCGCAGGACTTTTGCCAGTATCGCGGAAAAGTGGTGCTGATCGTCAATACGGCAAGCTACTGCGGCTACACCGAGCAGTACAAGGGTTTGCAGGCGATTTACGACAAATACCGGGAACGCGGATTGTTGGTGGTGGGTTTCCCTGCCAATGACTTTGGCAAGCAGGAACCGGGCTCAAACGCCGAGGTCGCGGACTTTTGCGAGCGCACCTACAAGGTCAAGTTCCCGATGATGGAAAAGACCTCCGTGGTTAGTCCTCAGGCGAATCCCTTGCACGAGGCCCTTTACAAGGCAACCGGCGAACGACCGAAGTGGAATTTTCACAAGTATTTGATCGCAGCAAATGGTACGCAGGTCGCGAGTTTTGACAGCAAAGTAGCGCCTGAGTCGAAACAGTTGATTGACCAGATAGAAAACGCGCTGAAGCAAAAATAATTGATTCTTTACAAAGTGTTAGCGTAAGTGCATGATGTAGTTTCTCCGGATTGTCCGGGGTAAGGATTTTCGCATGGCCGCCGTTGCTGCAAATACATTCAGTCCACTTGGTCGGGCGCTGGTCCAGCAAAGCCGTTTGGTGCAGGCGGATGCCAATGCCATACAAGCAGAGGCGTCAAAGGCTGGCGTAACGTTCATCGAGCAGTTGATCACGTCCAAGAAGATGACGACCAAGGACGTGGCGCTGTTCGCGGCCAACACGTTCGGTGTACCGCTGCTTGATCTAGCCTCGGTCGAGCCGGACCTGCTGCCGACGACGCTGATTGATACCAAATTGGTGGCTTCGAAGCGCGTGATCCCGCTCATGAAGAGGGGCAACCGGCTGTTTTTGGCCATGTCCGATCCGACCAACGAGCAACTGCTTTCTGAGCTGAAATTTGCGACCGGCTCAACCGTTGAGCCGGTGGTGGTTGAGGAAGACAAACTGGCCGTGCTGATTAAGCGCTTCGGCGAATCCTCTGCCAAGGCGCTTGATCAGATGATCGGCGACGATACGGCGCTGGACAGTATCGACTTGGGAGCTGGGGACGAAGCCCAGGCGGACGCGGCGTCCGGCGCGACACCGGAAGAGATTGATGACGCACCGGTGGTGAAGTACGTCCAGAAGGTGTTGATCGATGCCATCAATGGGGGCGCCTCGGATATCCATTTCGAGCCTTACGAGAAGTTCTACCGGATTCGTTACCGTACTGACGGCATTCTTGCTGATGTCGCGCAACCGCCGCTGGCAATCAAGGAGAAGATTGCATCACGCATCAAGGTTATTTCCAAGCTGGATATTTCCGAGAAGCGTATCCCGCAAGACGGCCGCATGAAGCTCAAGCTGTCTGCCACACGGGCAATTGATTTCCGCGTCTCAACGTTGCCGACGTTGTTTGGCGAGAAGATTTGTATGCGTATTCTCGATCCCTCCAGCGCCACGCTTGGCATTGAGGCGCTTGGTTACGAAGACGAACAGAAAGCGGCATTGCTGCACGCCATCAGCCGGCCGTATGGCATGGTGCTGGTGACCGGGCCGACGGGTTCGGGGAAGACGGTTTCGCTGTACACCTGCCTTAACATTCTGAACAAGCCAGGTATCAACATTTCAACTGCCGAGGATCCAGCGGAAATCAACCTTCCCGGGATCAATCAGGTCAACGTGAACGACAAGGCAGGACTGACATTCGCGGCGGCACTGAAGTCGTTCCTGCGCCAGGATCCCGACATCATCATGGTGGGCGAAATCCGTGACCTGGATACCGGTGAAATTGCCATCAAGGCAGCCCAGACGGGTCACATGGTGTTATCCACCTTGCATACCAATGATGCGCCCTCGACATTGACGCGATTGATGAATATGGGCGTGGCGCCCTTTAATATCGCCACTAGTGTGATCCTGATTACGGCGCAACGGTTGGCAAGGCGCCTGTGCTCATGCAAACGGCCGATTGAAATTCCGAAAGAGGTACTTCTGCGCGCAGGCTATCGTGAGGACGAACTGGACGGCACTTGGCAACCCTACGGCCATGTCGGTTGCGACATATGCAAGAATACTGGATACAAGGGGCGCGTCGGCATCTATGAAGTCATGCCGATTACCGAGGAGATGCAACGCATCATCATGAAGAACGGCACCTCAATTGACATTGCGGACCAGGCAAAAAAAGAGGGCGTTTACGATCTGCGCCGTTCTGGTTTGCGCAAGGTGAGGGCGGGTCTCACCTCATTGGAAGAAGTTGAAGCGGTTACCAACGAATAGTGCTTCGTCGATACTGACATTGAACCTAAGGAGTAGCTCATGGCTACCACAGCTGCCGGCGGCAAAGACGCCAAAGATGTAAAAGTTTTCATCTTTACCTGGGAAGGCAAAGACAGGACCGGCAAGATCGTCAAAGGTGAAATGCGTGCCTCTGGCGAAAACATCGTTACCGCCACTCTTCGACGCCAGGGGATTACCAATCCCAAGGTCAAGAAACAATCACGCGGCGGCGGCAAGAAAATTACGGAGCAGGACATCACATTTTTCTCGCGCCAGCTGGCAACGATGATGAAGGCCGGTGTCCCTTTGCTGCAGGCCTTCGATATCGTTGCGAAAGGCCACAGCAACCCATCGGTGACGCGTCTGCTTCTGGATATCAAAACCGAAGTGGAGACCGGTAGCAGTCTTGCGCAGGCGTTCAGAAAGTATCCGCTGTATTTCGATAGCCTGTTTTGCAATCTTGTCGCTGCTGGCGAGCAGGCGGGTATTCTGGACAGCTTGTTGGACCGTCTGGCAACCTATAAGGAAAAGATTCTCGCGATCAAGAGCAAGATTAAGAAGGCGCTGTTCTATCCGATCTCAATCCTGGTCGTGGCCTTTGTTGTCACCGCTGTGATCATGATTTTCGTCATCCCGCAATTCAAGGAGATGTTCAAGAGCTTTGGCGCGGATTTGCCGGCGCCAACACTGGTTGTGATGCGCCTTTCCGAAATATTTGTCTCCTATTGGTACATTATTTTTGGTGGTATTGGCGGCGGACTGTGGTTCTTCTTCAATACTTGGAAGCGCTCCGAGAAAATGCAGTTCTTCATGGATCGCACAATGCTCAAAGCGCCTGTATTTGGCGACCTGATTCGCAAAGCAACTATTGCAAGGTGGACGCGAACTCTCGCCACGATGTTTGCCGCAGGTGTTCCTTTGGTTGAAGCATTGGACTCGGTCGCTGGTGCTGCGGGAAATCGCGTTTACTACAATGCGACGAAGAAAATCCAGCAGGAAGTCAGCACTGGTTCCAGCCTGACGGTATCGATGCAAAACAGCGGGGTATTCCCGAATATGGTTTTGCAGATGTGCGCTATTGGTGAAGAGTCTGGTTCGCTGGATGGCATGCTCTCCAAAGTGGCGGATTTCTTTGAGGCGGAGGTTGACGATGCGGTTGACGCGCTTGCCAGCTTGATGGAGCCGATCATCATGGCGGTATTGGGCGTGGTGATTGGCGGTCTTGTTGTGGCCATGTATCTCCCGATCTTCAAGATGGGTCAAGTCGTCTAAATGAAGGATAACCCTGTGCTGGCGTTTTGAGTTGCGATGGAGTTGATAGATGCGTTTCGCACTGTCCCGTGGTTTTATATAGGAACTGCGACGACGGTTGGCCTAATGGTCGGCAGCTTTCTGAATGTTGTCATTCATCGGCTGCCGAAAATGATGGATGCCGAGTGGCGCCAGCAATGCATTGATTTTTTGCATCCCGAGGAAGCCGCAAAGGCGAGTGATATCAAACCTCGCTATAACTTGATTGTGCCCAGGTCGGCTTGTCCAAGTTGCGGGCACAAAATTACCGCGATCGAGAATATCCCGGTTGTCAGTTATCTGGCGTTGCGCGGCAAATGCCGGGCATGTAAAACCAGCATCAGCCTCCGCTACCCGGCAGTCGAGGCGCTCACGGGTTTGTTGACTGGTTTTGTTGCGTGGCACTATGGCGTTGCTTGGATGGCATTGTTTGCAGCCCTCTACGTTTGGGCATTGATTGCACTTACCTTTATTGATGCCGATACAACCCTTTTGCCGGATGACATTACGCTGCCGCTGATGTGGTTGGGCTTGCTGGTAAACCTTGGTGGCGGTATTGTCGACTTACGCTCGGCCGTAATTGGTGCGGTAGCAGGCTATTTGTTGCTTTGGTCCGTGTTCTGGGCATTCAAACTGATCACAGGCAAGGAAGGCATGGGCTATGGCGACTTCAAGTTGTTGGCGGCTATAGGGGCATGGCTTGGCTGGCAGATGTTGCCGCTGGTCATCCTGGTTTCCGCGGCGGTCGGCACAATCGTTGGTATTGCCGGGATCGTTCTGCAAGGGCGCGAGAAAGGTGCCAAGCTACCATTTGGCCCCTATCTCGCGGCGGCTGGCTTCATTGCCTTGATCTGGGGTCAACAGCTGAACCTTTGGTATCTTGGGCGCATGCCGGGCTAGGGTGTGCTTAAGAGTCCCGCGATTGTTGGATTGACCGGCGGAGTTGGCTGTGGAAAATCCACCGTCGCTACCTTGTTCGCCAATCAGGGGATATCCGTTGTTGATACCGATGTATTGGCGCACGACCTTACCAAGGCGGGGGGGAAAGCCATTCCCGCCATCGTCGGGGAATTTGGCCAGGAAGTCATTGCAGCGAACGGCGCGCTTGACCGTCAGGCCATGCGGGACAAGGTGTTCGCGTCATGCGAGGCGCGCGCAAAACTTGAATCCATTTTGCATCCTCTCATTAGGGAGGGGGTCGAGATCTGCCTTTCGGCGAACGGTATCTCGACTCCCTACGCAGTGCTCGTTGTTCCCCTCTTGTTTGAAACCATGGCGTACCGATCCCGTGTCTGGCGTGTGCTGGCGGTGGACTGCTCGACGACGTCGCAGGTACGTCGGGTCGCGCGGCGACCGGGACTAGATGAGGTGGACGCACGTCGAATTATGGCGAGTCAGATTGGACGTCCGTACAGACTGCAACTCGCTGACGACCTGATTTCGAATGAAGCTAAACAGCATGTCCTTGCCTCCAGTGTAGAGGCTTTGCATAACCGGTATGTAGCAATGCTGTCGGCTCGCCCCATAAGTCATGGTCATGACTAAGAGGCGTCGATTTGTAAACTCGTCACCAATCGGTCACAATTCGCCGAGTCCGAAAGTCAGCGCGTGATTACTTACGAATATCCTCTGAATGAACGTATCCGCACCTTGTTGCGGCTGGAGGATTTATTCGACCGGGTGGAGTTCTTTGTTGCGCAGGAATCGCCCATTGATCACCATGCGGGGTTGATGGGGATATTTGAAATACTTGAAGTCGCCAGCCGGGGTGATCTCAAGTCCGATCTGCTGCAGGAGCTGGATCGGCAGAGGTTGTTTCTTGAGGCGCTGAGAAATAATCCTGCCATAGCCGAGGACAAGCTGGACGCGGTCATTTCAGACATCGAATCCACCTTCGCGGATCTGCTGGCATCAGCCGGAAAGACCGGACAACACCTTCGCGAAAACGAATGGCTGATGACTATCAAGCAGCGCGCCGCGATTCCAGGCGGCACGTGCGAATTCGATCTGCCGTCCTATCACCATTGGCTCCATCGCCCCAACGCTGATCGACGCACAGATTTGGAGACTTGGTTGGGACCGCTAAATCCAATCGCTGCTGCATTGAGGATCGTGTTGCGCGTGTTGCGCGAGAGCGGGAAATCATCGCCCCTGATCGCCTATTCGGGTGTGTTTCAGCAGATGCCCATGGAGCGGGCTGCTCATATGCTTCGCGTTACGCTGATGCGGGACCTGCCTTGTGTCCCGGAAATCAGTGCAAATAAGTACGCGCTGAATATCCGCTTTATTTTGCCGGGCAGCGTTCAGCGCACGAAACTTTTTGATTCCGATGTTGAATTTGGCTTGACTTACTGCAGTCTCTAACAATGATGCAAAGGCAAGTACGCTGTCCACAATGTTCGACCCTATCGGTGTATCGTACCGACAATCCGTTTCGCCCGTTTTGCTCTGAACGATGCAAATTGATTGACCTTGGGGCGTGGGCACAGGAGCGGTATTCGACTCCCGGCAAGCCAGCATCTGGCTTCGACGCGTCCACGGCAGAGCACCTCGCCAATTCATCGGGAAATGATGCGGAGTTAAACTCCTAGCTTATTTGAGTCTTGGAGCGCCGAATGCCTTTCTTGCCACAGTCTGGAGGGCTGCGATAAAATCACGCTTTAGCTTGCTTGGACGGCAAGCTTTGGGGCAGTCGCGTGATGAGCGTCGAACCTGTTGAAAAGAAAGAGTTTTCCTTGCTGTGGCGTCCTAACAGGGCGCTTGATCGTCGGCAACGAGCCCTTTGGTTCTTTTCGATTGCCTGTACGACGTTGTTGATTGCGGGCTTCGCGACGTCCGTCGGCGCATGGATGGTGCTGCCCTTCGCGGGCGCGGAAGTATTGCTGGTAGGTGTGGCATTTCGGGTGATTGGTCAGCATGACAACGACTACGAGATGCTGATGATGCAGGATGAGTCGTTTCGGTGGGAGCTTCAGCTGGGAAAGAAAATATCCAACCTTAGCGGAAATCGCCGATGGCTGCAGGTGTTCAGTTGCAGAAAAGGAAATCTTGTCGATGTCTCTTTCAGCTATGCAGGCAAAAGTGTCAATGTAGGGATATTGGCGTCGGACCAGCAGCGAAGAGATCTTTGTGCAAGTTTGAGAGATTTATTAAGGAAATGATTGGTGCAGTAGTGCTGCAACGCTAGGGCAGCCGAATTTCTTGCCGATTTGGCAGGTGTACTTACGACATACAGGACGAGTAAATCAGCATGAAAAAAATCAAGAATTCATCGATCTGGGCCGGCTTCGTGGCTCTGGCGTTGGCGCTACTCGGCTTTATGACACCTGCTCTAGCAAGCTATGACGTGAATATTCCGCCGCCGGCGACGCCAATTTCGACGCAGATCTACGGATTGCACATGTACATCCTGTGGATTTGCGTGGTGATATTTTTCATCGTGTTTGGCGCGATGTTTTACTCGATTTTCAAGTTTCGTAAGTCCAAGGGCGCACAGCCTGACGTGAATTTTCACGAGAGCACTCTGATCGAGATTATCTGGACCACCATCCCCTTCGTCATCCTGCTGGCTATCGCCATTCCGGCAACGAAAACTGTGCTGGATATGAAGGATGCTTCAAACCCCGATATGACGATCAAAGTGACCGGCTATCAATGGGGCTGGCGCTATGACTATGCAGCGGAAGATGTTGGGTTTTACTCGAATCTTGCTACGCCATGGAGTCAGATTGGTCAGCCCGGCGAAACAGCGCCTGAAACCAAAAATCCGGACTATCTGCTTGAAGTAGATAATCCTTTGGTCGTTCCTGTCGGTAAACGTGTCAGATTGCTGGTTACCTCGAACGATGTAATCCACGGCTGGTACGTGCCGCAGCTCGGCGTCAATCAGTATGGCATTCCGGGATTTATCAAGGATGTGTGGTTTCGGGCCGACAAGGCGGGTACTTATAAGGGGCAGTGCAGCCAGATCTGCGGCAAGCTGCATGGCTATATGCCGATCACCGTGATCGTCAAATCGGACGCCGACTACGCGACATGGCTGGTGGAAGCCAAAACCAAATGGGGCAGCAAGCCCGCTGTCGCAGTTGCACAACCGGCCGAGGAAGATACCAGCAAGAAGCTAGGTTTGGCTGAGTTGAAGGCAGACGGTGAGAAAGTATATGCCGCCAATTGTGTGGCTTGCCACCAGGCCAACGGAAAAGGCATGCCTCCGGCCTTCCCGCCTCTAGCGGGCTCCAAGGTGGTCCTTGGCGCAGCAAGCCAACAGATTGACGTCATGCTGAACGGCAGGGCAGGAACTGCCATGCAGTCTTTTGCCAAGCTATCCAATAGCGAATTGGCGGCGGTTATTACGTATACGAAGAATTCGTTCGGCAACAGTACCGGTGTGCTGGTGCAAGCCGCAGACGTAAAGGCCGCACGCAAGTAATTTGTTGGTGCAAAGCAGGACGCATCGGTACGACGCAGAATTTGAACGCAGATAGAAGATTCAGGAGATTGCAATGAGCAATGCCGCGACACACGCAGGAACACATGACCATGATCACTCGCACGACCACCATGATCACGGCGGCTGGACGCGGTATTTCACGACGACCAATCACAAAGATATTGGCACGATGTATCTGTGGTTTGCGTTCATCATGTTTTTTGTCGGCGGCTCAATGGCGCTATTGCTGCGCGCCGAACTGTTCTCTCCAGGACTGCAGATTGTGCAACCGGAGATCTTCAACTCCCTGACTACCGTTCACGCGCTGGTCATGATCTTCGGTGCGGTCATGCCGGCGTTTGTAGGTTTTGCCAATTGGCTTATTCCGATGCAGGTCGGCGCCGCTGACATGGCGTTTCCTCGCATGAATAACTGGAGCTTCTGGATCATGATTCCAGCCTCCATCCTGCTGATGGCGTCTTTCTTTGTGCCGGGTGGTGCCGCCGCTTCCGGCTGGACGTTGTACCCGCCGCTTGTAACGCAGGGCGGTATCGGTACCGACATGACGATCCTGGCGATTCACCTGCTGGGCGCATCGTCCATCATGGGATCGATCAACATCATCACAACCATTCTCAATCTTCGTGCCCCTGGCATGACATTGATGAAGATGCCGCTGTTCTGCTGGACGTGGTTGATTACTGCATATCTGCTTATTGCCACCATGCCAGTATTGGCTGGTGCCATCACCATGTTGCTCACGGATCGCCATTTTGGCACCAGCTTCTTTAATGCTGCCGGTGGTGGTGACCCGACCATGTTCATGCACATCTTCTGGTTCTTCGGCCACCCCGAGGTCTACATCTTGATCTTGCCGGCGTTCGGTATCGTTTCACAGATTATTCCGGCTTTCGCGCGCAAGCCTCTGTTTGGCTACGCGTCCATGGTCTACGCCACCGCTGCGATTGCAATCCTGTCTTTCATCGTTTGGGGCCACCACATGTTTACGGTTGGCATGCCGGCGGCAGGCCAACTGTTCTTCATGTACGCCACGATGTTGATTGCAGTGCCGACGGGCGTGAAAATCTTCAACTGGATTTCCACCATGTGGCGTGGATCCATGACCTTTGAGACCCCGATGCTGTTCTGTATCGGCTTCCTATGCATGTTTACGCTGGGTGGTTTCTCCGGGCTGGTTTTGTCGATCGCCGCAGTCGATATCACGCTGCACAATACCTACTACGTCGTTGCACATTTTCACTATGTCCTTTTCCCCGGCGCAATTTGGGGTCTGACCGCTGGTGTGTATTTCTGGCTGCCGAAATTCACCGGCAAGATGTACAACGAGACGCTCGGAAAATGGCACTTCTGGATTTCCGCCATTGCCTTCAATATCACGTTCTTCCCGCAACACTTCCTGGGTCTAGCGGGCATGCCACGCCGCATCCCGGACTACGCACTTCAGTTCACGGAGTGGAATCAAATCTCCACCGTTGGTGCGTTCCTTTTGGGCGCCAGCCAGCTGATTTTCCTGTACAACGTCGTGACGACGATTCGATCAGGGGAGAAGGCCAAGGACAAACAGTGGGAGGCCGCAGATTCACTGGAGTGGACGCATCTCCCCAGCCCTGCGCCGTACCACACGTTCGAAACTGCGCCGGTTATCAAGTAAGGCCCCGAGTGCAAGACAAGTCATCAATGCCCGGTGCTGCTGCCGCGAACTCTCGCGGCAAGTACATCACGCTGATCGTATTGATTGCGTGGGTAATCGCGGTCTTTGCATTCACGATTTTCAAGTTTTCCGGGAGCATCCGTTGACCGAGCTTGCCTATCAAGCGGAGATGCGCGAGGAGCAGCGCAGGAATAGTCGCGCTACGCTCGGCAAACTGCTTTTGATCATCCCGGTCATGCTGATGTTTTGTGCATCGATGGTTCCGCTGTATCGTCAGATTTGCGAAGTGATGGGTATCTCTGCCAGCAAAGCAGTTGCGCAGAATAGTCAGGTCGATTTCAGTCGGAAAGTGTCCGTGCAGTTCGATGCTGGACTGAACCGCAACTTCGCTTGGCAGTTTGTGCCGGTCGATAAGCAGGTGGAAATCAACCCCGGACAAGTGGTGACTATTAGCTACCGTGTCACCAACAAGATGTCGCATGCAACAACAGGGCGAGCGGTACCGAGCATCGGCCCCGTTGAAGCGGGGCTGTATTTTCAGAAGTTGGCGTGCTTTTGCTTCAGCAATCAGACCCTGCAGGCGGGCGAAACACGCGACATGCCTGTCACGTTTTATGTTGATCCCAAGTTACCGAAAGACATTGGATCGATTGTTCTGTCCTATACGTTCTTCAACGTGACGGATGAGCAGCAGAAGTCGTAATGTGGGATACCTTCAAGGCGGTTTTGTGGGGTTTTCTTGGAGTTCGCAGTAGCCGTGGATACGAGGACGATCAGAAGAAGCTGAAAGTCCAGCATGTAATTGCAGCAGGCATTTTTTGTGCGCTGATTTTTGTGGTGAGTTTATTTTTTCTGGTGAGAATGCTCACCACCAAGTAAAGGGAGTTTCGATGAGTACAGCAGCCGGCGGATATTACTTCGCGCCTCCTTCAAAGTGGCCGGTGGTCGGTTCCACTGCATTGTTTTTCTTTGCCTCGGGTTTGGTTTTGTGGATGAACCAGATCCAGCCTTGGGGAAACGTCTCGCTGGTCATCGGCTTGGCGATCCTCTTTTACATGCTATTCGGCTGGTTCGGCAATGTGATTCACGAGAGCGAAGCCGGTATGTACAACAAGCAGGTGGACACCTCCTACCGATGGAGCATGAGCTGGTTTATTTTCTCCGAGGTCATGTTCTTCGCTGCCTTCTTTGGCGCACTCTTTTACGCTCGGGTGTTTTCAGTGCCATGGTTGGGCGATTTCGACAATGCTCTGTTGTGGCAGGGCTATGATGCTCGCTGGCCAACTGCAGGTCCATATCTGGACAAGGATCCCGCGCGCGCATTCGCGACCATGGGGGCTTGGGGCATACCGGCGCTCAATACCGCGTTGTTGTTGTCGTCAGGCGTTACCGTAACGTGGGCGCATCATGCATTGAAGGCCGGCAATCGGGGGCAGCTCGTATTTGGCCTTTTCTTGACCGTGTTGCTGGGCTTCATATTCCTTGGCTTTCAGGTTTATGAATATGTCCATGCCTATAGTGAACTCAATCTCAAATTGACTTCCGGCGTATTTGGTTCAACTTTCTTTATGCTGACCGGCTTTCACGGGTTCCACGTGACGTTGGGTGCGATCATGCTGACGGTGATCATGTTCCGTTGCATGAAAGGGCACTTCAAGCCAGATCATCATTTTGGTTTCGAAGCCGTGGCTTGGTATTGGCATTTTGTGGACGTGGTTTGGTTGGGGCTTTTTGTATTCGTCTACGTTCTGGTCTGATCTTTCCTACAGGTCTCAAAAAAGGCCGCACGAAGTCGTGCGGCCTTTTTGGTTTCTGTCCCGATGATTTATTTGGGTGGCAACCAGCCCAACAGATATCCGGCAATGATGATGGCGAAGATCGTGAGCGACAGCGCTACGCGGATGGTAAGTGCAT
>JAEUNB010000257.1 GCA_016790625.1 Betaproteobacteria bacterium
CGGATATCAACGAAGCCATGTTGCGTGTGGGCCGTGACCGGCTGATCGATGCAGGGCACTTGTTGCCGAACGCGCTGTGCGATGCGGAAAAACTGCCATTCGCCAGCGAGTCGTTCAATCTGGTGACGGTCGCTTTCGGCCTGCGCAATATGACGCACAAGGATCACGCGCTGGCGGAAATGACGCGCGTGTTGAAGCCGGGCGGCCGTCTCATCGTGCTGGAATTTTCGCAGGTGCACGACTCGCTCAAGGCCGCCTACGATGTGTATTCATTCAAGGTGCTGCCGGTGCTGGGCAAATACGTGGCTAAGGACGAGGGCAGTTACCGCTACCTCGCCGAGTCAATTCGCATGCACCCCGATCAGGAAACACTGAAGACCATGATGGGGGCGGCGGGACTGTCGCGAGTCGAGTACTTCAATCTGTCCGCCGGCGTGGTGGCGGCTCACAAGGGGATCAAGTTATGAAGCGTGTGTTGTCGCTCATGTCTGTGCTTGTTGTAGCCGCGGTTTCGCAAAATGCAGCGGCACAGGCTGCCGGTGCAAGTGCAGCTCCAGCCAAGCCGGTCATCATCAAGCCAACGAAGACGCATGAAAAGTGCCACCAGCTCGATGCCGGCCAGAAGCTCGAATATCGCTTCGAATCCACCGGCAAGCTCAACTTCAACCTGAACTACCAGAAGGGGCCGGAAGAAATCTATTATCCGGTCAAGCTCGATCGCACCACTGGTGAATCCGGCCTGTACGAGGTCAAGGCACGCAACAAGTATTGCCTCAAGTGGGAAAACCGCCTCGACAAGGATGTGGAACTCACCTTCTCCACCCGCGTCGGCAAATAGACGCGATGGTGGCTGCCAATGTCGTCCTCGCCCGGTTGCTGAATCGCGTCCTGCGCGATTACCCGCTGGCGCAGGAGCGGCTGGCCGCGCATGGCGGCAAGACCATTGCCATGACATTGGGGCCGGCATCGGGCCGACTTCGCATTACAGCAGCAGGAGAGGTTGAGCCGGTCGGCGAAGGCGCCACCGACGAAGCTGCGGTGAATTTCGACATTCCGCTCTCGCTATTGCCACGGCTGGCTGCCGCGGACGCAAGCGCATATCACCAAGTGAAATTTTCTGGCGACAGTGAGCTTGCCGCGTTGCTGTCGGAACTGGTGCGTCATCTCAAATGGGATGTCGAGGAAGACCTCTCCAGGCTGGTCGGCGACATTGCCGCACACCGCATCGTCGACACCGCGCGTCGTGGCCATGAATGGCGCAAGGATGCTACGCAGCGCTTGACGGAAAACATCGCCGAATACCTGACCGAAGAAAAGCGCGCGTTCATCACAGCCAATGATCTGGAAACACTGGCGCGCGAAAACGAAACCCTGCGTGACGATGTGGCGCGGCTCGAAGCCCGAATCAATCAACTTGCGCAAACCCAATCTCCTTCCTGAATCGCTACATGAAAAAAGCCACCCTCACCCGCTTCCTGATCGACGAGCAGTACAACCATCAATCCGTCCCTGCGGACTTGAGGCTGCTGATCGAGGTGGTGTCGCGCGCGATCAAGGCAATATCGATCAACGTCGGCAAGGGCGCGCTGGCGGGATTGCTGGGCGAGCATGGCAGTGCAGGTAGCGGCGACGCCTCGATCAACGTGCAGGGCGAGGCGCAGAAAAAGCTCGACGTGATCGCCAACGAAATCCTGCTCGAAGCCAACGAGTGGGGCGGCCATCTCGCCGCCATGGCCTCGGAGGAAATGGAAGGTCCACACGCCATTCCGCACCGCTACCCGAAAGGCGAATACCTGCTGCTGTTTGATCCTCTCGACGGTTCATCAAACATTGATGTGAACGTGAGCGTCGGTACGATTTTTTCTGTGCTGAAGTGTCCGGAAGGCGTGACCCAGCCCACCGAGAAAGATTTCCTGCAGCCCGGCAACAAGCAGGTGTGCGCGGGCTTCGCCGTGTTCGGACCGTCTACGGTACTTGTGCTAACGCTGGGCAACGGCGTGCACGCCTTCACATTGGATCGCGAATTGGGCTCGTTCGTGCTGACGCAGGAGAACATCCGCATTCCCGAAGAGACGAAGGAGTTCGCCATCAATATGTCGAACATGCGTTTCTGGGAGCCGCCGATGAAGCGCTACATCGACGAGCTTCTCGCCGGCAAGACAGGGCCGCGCGGAAAGGATTTCAATATGCGCTGGGTGGCGTCGATGGTGGCGGACGTGTTTCGCATCCTCGCCCGCGGCGGCATCTTCATGTATCCGCGCGACACCAAGGATCCGGGCAAGGCCGGCCGCCTGCGCCTCATGTACGAAGCCAACCCGATGGCATTCATCGTCGAGCAGGCGGGGGGCGCGGCCAGCACCGGGCACGAGCGCATCCTCGACGTGCAGCCCACCGGATTGCACCAGCGCATCGCTGTGATGCTGGGCTCGAAGAATGAAGTCGAGCGGGTGGCGTTATACCATCAAGAATGAAACCCCAGCATTGGCGCGCCTTTTCAGGCGCTTTTCGCCTGGAAGCCGCACCAGTGCTAGAGATCGTCAAACCTGTTGGAAGTACGTCATTGCCGCGAAGGCGGGAATCCAAGTTTGCGTGCAATCGTGAAACCTCGGCGAAACTAGATTCCCGCCTTCGGGGGAATGACGGTGGCCTAATTTGCGCCAATTTCTCACCAGGTTTTGCGGCCTAACGTTCTGCCATGACCGAGCACAAACCCCTCGTCCCCACCAGTTGGCCGCGCCGCATCCTGAAAAGCATGGCGACGATTCCGCTGGCGCTGTGGATCTTCCTCGAAGAATGGGTATGGGACAGCATCCTCACGTTTATGCGCTGGCTGGGCAAGCTGCCGCCGATCCATTGGCTGGAAACGCGGGTGGCCAAGCTGCCGCCCTATGCGGCGCTGATTGCCTTTGTCGTGCCGGCCATCATTCTGTTTCCGTTCAAGCTCGCCGCGTTGTGGTTGATCGCCCACGGCTACAAGATGTATGGCGTCGGCGTATTCATCATCGCCAAAATCATCGGCACGGCATTCCTCGCGCGGATTTTCTCGCTGACCAAACCGGCCTTGATGAGCATCGGCTGGTTCAACAAGGCATACACTTGGTTCTCCGCTTGGAAGGAAAGGCTCTACGCCTATGTGCGGGCATTGCCCACGTATCAGCGCATCAAAGCGTGGGCCCGTGAGTTGAAGGAAATAGCCAAGGCGTGGTGGCAAGCGCGGCGCGGCCACTAAGCAAATAGCGTGGCGGCGGGTATCCCAAGGTAGAATCAGGCCCTCAATGCGCCTCTTCCGTCTGCTCAAAATCCTCTCGGTGGTGATCCGCTACGGCCTGGACGAATTCCTGCCGGCGGGTACCGCTCGCTCGTTGATCGGCGGGGTGTTTTTCTGGCGCAATTTCGATGAGCCACGCGGTCGTCGCTTGCGCCGTGCGCTGGAAGAGCTGGGACCGATCTTCGTCAAGTTCGGCCAGCTGATGTCGACCCGTCCGGACCTGGTGCCGCCGGACATTGCGCACGAACTGGCCGCGCTGCAGGACAACGTACCGCCGTTCGATGGCGAAGAGGCGGTGAAAATCCTCAATCGCGTCTATGGCGCGCAGATGGGCGGTGCGTTCAACGAAGTCTTTAGCGATTTCGACCTGACCCCCGTGGCCAGCGCCTCGATCGCCCAAGTGCATTTCGCCACCATTGGCTGGGGCAAGCTGGCCGGTCGCGAAGTGGCGGTGAAAATCCTGCGGCCGGGCATTGAGGAGGTGATCGGCCGCGACGTCGCTTTGCTGTATGTGGTCGCCGACTTGGTCGAAGCCAACTTTGCCGACGGCAAGCGCCTGCGTCCGCGTGAGGTGGTGGCCGAGTTCGACAAGACCATTCACGACGAACTCGATCTGGTTCGCGAAGCGTCCAATGCGTCCGCGCTGCGGCGCAATTTTGCCGACGGCACTCTGTTGTACGTGCCGGAAGTGTTCTTTGATTACACCCATCGCGAAGTGCTGGTGCTGGAACGGATGGATTTCATCCCGGTGAACGATCTCGATCAGCTGCGTGCGCACAATATTGATGTGGCTCGACTTGCGGCGGATGGTGTAAAGATTTTCTTCACCCAGGTATTCCGCGACGGTTTCTTCCACGCCGATATGCACCCCGGCAATATCTTCGTGCTTAAGAACGGCGTGTACTCCGGCGTCGACTTCGGCATCATGGGCACGCTGTCCGACGAAGACAAAAACTACCTCGCACGCAATTTCGCCGCCTTCTTCAATCGCGATTACAAAGCAGTGGCCGTCGCGCATATCGAGGCCGGCTGGGTGCCGAAAGATACTCGCGTCGATGAATTCGAGGGCGCGATCCGCGCCGTGTGCGAGCCGATCTTCGACAAACCGCTGAACGAAATCTACTTTGGCAACGTGCTGCTGCGCCTGTTCGAGGTCTCGCGCCGCTTCAAGATGGAAATCCAGCCGCAGCTGGTACTGCTGCAGAAAACATTGCTGCAGATCGAAGGACTGGGCCGCCAGCTGTACCCGCAGCTGGACCTGCGTCCGGTCGCCCAGCCAATCCTTGAGCGCTGGATGAACGAGCAACTGGGTTGGCGCGGCTTGCTCCATCACCTGAAAAAAGAAGGCCCGCAATGGACGGCGATGGTGCCGCAGCTGCCCAGACTGGTGCATCGCGCGCTCGAAGGCGACCCGTCAGCCCGGCTCAAGGCGATCGAAGACGCAGTCAACAGCCTCAACCGCACCCAGCGACTGCAATCGACCATCCTCATGTCGCTGGTCATCCTGATGGCCATGGTCACCGGCCTGTACGTTTTCCTGCTGCTTTATTTCCCGGTCTAGCCGGTTCCGCGCCGCGCGGCGCCTGATAAAATCCGCTCGAATTCCCATGGCCCGGGTTGTGCTTCGACCGGGGCTGATCCCTTGCCATTTCCCTCAAACCGGGAGCCTGCATGCTTGTTACTTTTGTCCTGGCCTATCTGGCCCTGTCCATCGCCATCGGCCTGTTCGTCGCCACCCGGGTGCACAACACCAAGGATTTTGCCGTCGCCGGCCGCCATCTCCCGTTGCCGGTGGTGACCGCCACCGTGTTTGCCACGTGGTTTGGCGCGGAAGCGGTGTTCGGCGTTTCGGCGACGTTTGTGAAGGAAGGCCTGCGTGGCGTGGTAGCCGATCCGTTCGGCTCATCAATGTGCCTGGTGATTGCCGGATTCTTCTTCGCCAGCCAGCTCTACAAGCTCAACATCATCACTATCGGCGACTTCTACCGCATGCGCTACAACCGGCCCGTTGAGGTGTTGACGACGCTGTGCATTGTCGCCTCATACCTGGGCTGGGTTTCCGCGCAGATCAAGGCGCTGGGCCTGATCTTCAATGTCGTTACCAATGGTGCCATCAGCCCCGAGATGGGCATGGTCATCGGCACCGCCATCGTACTGACCTACACCACCTTCGGCGGCATGCTGTCGGTGGCCATTCTCGACTTTATACAGATGGGCGTGATCATGGGCGGCATGCTCTATATCGGCTACGTCGTCTCCGGCATGACCGGTGGTGTGGCACCGGTGATCGATCATGCGCGCGCAGCCGGCAAGCTCGACTTCTTCCCGCCGGCCGATCTGGCGATGTGGCTCACCTTTATTGGCGCGTGGATGACGATGATGCTGGGCTCGATCCCGCAGCAGGACGTGTTCCAGCGGATTACATCAGCCAAGACCGCCAAGATCGCCATCTGGGGCTCGGTGCTGGGCGCCACGATCTATTTCTGCTTCACCTTTGTGCCGATGTTTATCGCCTACTCCGCCACGCTGATCGATGCCAAGGTCTTCACCGAGCTGGTCGAGAAGGATTCGCAGATGGTGCTGCCGACGCTGGTGGTATCGCATATGCCGGTGGTAGCCCAGGTGGTGTTTTTCGGAGCGGTGCTGTCGGCCATCATGAGCTGCTCATCCGCCACGCTGCTGGCGCCCTCGGTGACTTTTGCCGAGAACATCGTCAAAGGCTTCTACCCGCACATGAGCGACAAGAAGTTCCTGCTGATCATGCGCATCACCATCGTTTGCTTCGCATGCGTGGTGCTGATGTTCGCACTCAACTCGCAGGCGTCGATATTCAAAATGGTGGAGAACGCCTATAAGGTCACACTGGCCGGCGCCTTTGTGCCGCTGTTCTTCGGCGCATTCTGGCGCCGCTCGACGTCCGCCGGCGCGATGGCCGCCATCATCTTCGGCATCGGCGGCTGGCTGTCGGTGGAGTTCCTGGTCAAGGAAAGCCTGGTGCCGCCACAATTGATCGGTCTCGGTGCCAGCGCGCTGGCAATGATCGTAGTCTCGCTGCTGACCAAGCCGCATCACAACGCGATCCATCCTTCGCACGCCTGACGCCCGCGACAGGTTCCCGACAGCACCCGGCCAGTCCGGGCGTTGTCGTTTTTGCACGCAACGCGCGCAAGGTCAGACGCGCTTTCCGGCGTCCTGCCCCCCGTTTTTTGCATTTCGTCGCTTTGCCTTTGAGCGAAGCGTGCGGGAACTTTAATCTGCGCTCCATGCAATAAGTCGTACCCAAGGCGCCATGAAGGTGCCGATCAAAGGAGAAGCAAATGAACACCCCAACCACTGTCAGCAAAGACACCGTATTGATGAGCAGCCTGCTGCTTTCCGGCCTGCTGATGGCATTCGCCGTACCGGTGCTGAATGCGCAGGAGCGTCGCGTCGACCAGGCGGTCAAGTCGGTTGCCGATGTCGCCCGCACACTGACCACGCCAGCTGCGCTGCGCCATACGCAAGCGGTCGATGCGGCCATCATTTCCGCTGCACCGAAGGCAAGCAATGTGCTGGTCGCCGGCAAGAGCCGCCGCGAGCAACCGTTTTGTGCAGTTTGAATCAGTTTTAACCAACCCGACATCGTCACAGGTTCGCGACACCGTTTTAGTCCGAGCCTTAGCAAATCCCTAGTCGACACCTCCCTCGACTATTTTGCCCGGCGCTGAAAGGCGACCGGGCATTTTTTTACTCATGCATCAGCCGTAACCGTTCATCAAATTGCCGTAATCGTGTCATCAGTTTTTCACAACCGTTTTGCATCATCGTCCGTACCGAAATAAAACCACCACTAAAAACGCAACCCCAAACCTCTGGAAAGCATCATGAAACCCGCCCCGAACACCCGCCTTCACACGCAACCCCAAGTCTCCGACAAGGGTATTTCGCTGTGGACCCGCCTCAACCGTGAACTCGGTGCCGCGACCACGCCGCGCCGGCCGGGGGTGCAGGGGCGCTGGAAGGCCAGCCACCGGGTTTCGCTTAATGCCTGACTGCGCCTGAGCCGGGCCTGAACAGGGCCTGAACGGGGCCTGAACGGGGCCGGATTTTCCGCCTGAATCAGCGGCGAGCGCGAAAGTTCCCGCCGCTGGCGCGCTCCAAAGCCGCCTTTCCGCGCTCCATCGCAGCGCCCGCCCATCCCCACTGCCAAAGCGATATGCTTTGGTCATGGATACAGTCATCACAATTCTCAGGCACTTCACCTGGCGGCGCATTCTGCTGGCGGTGGTGCTGACCACGGTCGCCACCGCGATCGTCAAGCCGTATTTCTCGTACGACGTCAAATTCTGGTACCTGTGGCTGCGGCTGTTTATCGTCGCGGTGGTGATGCTGACGACTTACGTTGCCACCAACGTGATCTACGCCAGCATCAAGCGGCCGCGGCTGAAGTTGATGCAGGCGCAATTCATCGCCATGGTCGCCGGCTCGATATTGGGCACCGTGATCTCCGGACTGGTCATCGGCCGGTCGCTAAGCCAGATGGTGTCGAACGAGCCGATTTTCTGGGGCATGGTGATTTTTACCTCGGCCGGCATCGCGCTGGGCGTGTTGACCGCCACCTTCCTGGTCTATCGCGAGCAGGCTGCGCGCGCCGCCGCGGAAATTGCCACGGCGGACTCGCAAAAGCACGAACTGGAAAAGCAGGTGCTGGAAGCGCGGCTGAAATTGATGCAGGCACAGATCGAGCCGCATTTTCTGTTCAACACCTTGGCGAATGTGCAGCATCTGGTCGAAGCCAATCCGCCGCTGGCCGCGAAGACACTGGAAAGCCTGATTACCTACCTGCGCGCCGCGCTGCCGGAAATGCGCGAAGGCGGCACCACGCTGGGCCGCGAAGCCGACATGGCCAAAGCGTACCTGGAAATCCAGCAATTGCGCATGGGGCCGCGGCTCAAGTTCGATGTCGCCATCGGCCCGGAGATGCGCGGACAGTCTTTCCCGCCGATGATGTTGATGACACTGGTGGAAAACGCCATCAAGCACGGCATCGACCCGCTACAGGGCGGCGGCGAGATTCGCGTCGGTGCCAGGGTCGGATCAAATGGCGAACTCGATGTGCGCGTGGCCGATACCGGTCAAGGGCTGTCGCACTCGTCCGGCATGGGCATCGGCCTGCAGAATATCCGCGAGCGGCTGGCCGCCCTTTACGGCAAAAGTGCGAAACTGCTGCTGGAAGAAAATACGCCGCGTGGCGTGGTGGCCAGAATTCGTATCGAGCCGGCGGGCGACTAATATCTATAGGTCTCGTTGCTCATGACACGGCATTCCCTCTCCCGGCCTTTCGGCCACCCTCTCCCGTAAACGGGAGAGGGAAGAAATGAATCGCGTCACCGCTCGTTGCGATCGATGATTTGCATCTCTCTCCCGTTTACGGGAGAGAGACCGAGAGAGAGGGGAAACGGTGTGAGCTATCAGGAGAATCTACAAACTGAGAGAGAACACCATGCCAACCGCAATCCTCGCCGACGACACGGGAGCGAGGGTTTCGCCTGATGTGCCTGCGCACATCAGGTGCTCGCGAGCGCCCAAGCCGCATGCAGGCGGCGCGGGAGTGCGTGAGAATGTGACTACCTGAAAGAAACTGTTATGCCGATTACCGCAATCCTCGCTGACGACGAACCCCTGCTGCGCGAGCAGCTGAAGCTGCGCCTGTCCAAACTCTGGCCCGAGTTGGAGTTGGTCGGCGAAGCCATCAACGGTGCTGAAGCCCTGTCGATGTTTGAAGAGCTGGAACCCGACGTCGTCTTCCTTGACATCCACAGGCCGGTGATGACCGGGCTGGAGGCGGCGCGCATGATCGGCCGCGGCCGCAGCAAGCGCGCGCACCTGGTGTTCATCACTGCGTACGACGAACACGCGGTGGAGGCCTTCGAGCGCGGCGCCATCGACTACGTGTTGAAGCCGTTCAACGAGACGCGCTTGACCGAAACCGTGACGCGATTGAAAGAACGGCTGCACGCCGAGCCGGAAGCCACGGAAGAAGACGAAGACAGCGAACTCGCCAGCGTGCTGCGCCAGCTCACCAACCGCATGGGCCTGCCCGCGACCGACTATCTACGCTGGATCAAGGCCAGCGTCGGCCAGACGGTGCGGCTGATTCCGGTGGAGGAAGTGCACTACTTCCAATCCGATGAGAAATACACCCGTGTGGTGCTGGATGATGCCGAAGTCCTGATCCGCAAACCGATCAAAGAACTGCTGGAAGAGCTGGACCCGAAACAGTTCTGGCAAATCCATCGCGCGACGATCGTCAATACGCGATCTATTTCTGGCGTAGTGCGTGGTTTGCGTGATCAGGCTGACCTTAAACTTAAAGGGCGGACCGAGACGCTGACGGTGAGCCGGAACTTTACGCATCTGTTCAAGCAGATGTAGGGCCGCCATTGCTCGGTGGTAGTTGGGTTGATAGACTAAAAACGTTGTGCGTCAATGCGCACACGCGGATAAGTTAAGCCGCCCAACCCATCTGTCTGGAAAGCATGCGCTACAAAACACTTCTTCGGGTACTTGATCGAATCCGGGCTGAGGCGCCCACTGAACAAGCTTCTCGCTACCGACCGGATGAAGCGGAGCTTGAGAAGATCAATCAAGCACGTGCCCGCGCGTTCATTCACCTGTACATGAAAGTGATGTTTGGGCTCGCGAACTTTTCAGAACGCGAACGAACGATTACAGACGGTGGATACGATGGCGGAATCGACGGATATTACATCGATACCGAGTCAAAACTGGTCTACCTTGTGCAGTCCAAATTTCGAACGACAGCCAAGAACTTTGAATCCAAGGAAATTGCACTCGAAGAACTGCTGGCTATGGACGTCAGCCGAATTCTCGATGGCGAAACTACGGATGAGACGGGAAATGATTACAACGGAAAAATCAAGCAGCTTCAGCGCGAGATAGCATCGCTCACCGACGTCGCGAGATACTCCTATCGCGTCGTCATTCTCGCAAACCTTGGTGGTGTAACTCAGTCAAAACTGAGACTGCTGACGGGTGGTTATTCCACAGAGGTCTTTGATTTTGAGAAGACGTACCAGAGACTGGTATTCCCCGTCATTACAGGAACCTATTTCGCCGCCACAGACATAGTCATACCCATTGATTTATCTAACAAGAACGCGGGTAGCAAAATCAGCTACAACGTGCGCACAAAATATGGCAGCTGCGAAATCACGTTGCTTTTCGTTCCTACGCCCGAAGTGGCA
The DNA here is from genome assembly GCA_016790625.1 of Betaproteobacteria bacterium. Lineage (GTDB taxonomy): Bacteria > Pseudomonadota > Gammaproteobacteria > Burkholderiales > Usitatibacteraceae > UKL13-2. The sequence goes on from JAEUNB010000257.1 coordinate 10,516, forward strand.
AAACTGATGAGCAAGTACCGAAATGCAGTGCTGAAATACAATCCAAGAAGCTATTTGGATCTTGAGGGGCAGAGCGTCAATGCCGCAATCCGCTCCACCATTGTGGACTCGGCAACCAACGAGTTTGCGCTATATAACAATGGCATTACGATGCTCTCGGAAGAGACCAATATCAACGAAAAGATAGGGCAGAAAAACAAGGCTCAGCTGAGGATCAAGAACCCGCAGATAATCAACGGCGGTCAAACCTCTTTCACGCTAAGCCGTATCTTTGAAGACAACACATCCTCGAACGATGATGTTTTCGACGACAAAGAGGTGCTCCTCAAGATTATCACCCTAGGTGATAACGCCTCGCCAGAGTCGAAGCTGGAGCTGATTGACCAAGTATCAAATGCTACGAACAAGCAGACACCGGTTATTAATGCAGACCGGTTCGCAAATGAAGCGTTTCATGTAGCGGTACAGTCAAAGACTTTTGAACGACATGGCCTACTCTACGAGCGGAAGCGCGGGGAATTTTCAGCCGGCGTAAAGGATGGCTATATTGAGGCCAAGTCGATTATTGAGCGCAACTTTTTCTGGCGCATTTACTATGCCTCGAATGGTCAAACTGACAAAGGCATTCAGCGCCGCCTGTTTCAGAAAAACTCTTTCCCGAATGTCAGCGTTGATCAAAACGACCCGTTCGACCGAGCCTTTCTCGGTCTAATGGTCTTCGAGAAGCTTCGGGGTGGAGCCCGTGCTAACTTACCCCTGGACCGCGAGACCTACTTCAAAGTTTTCATGTTTACAGAACTCTATTTCCTGTCAGGGATGGTCGATTGGACTAGCGAAGTGGCAGCAAAATGGCCCGGTTTTTTGAACCTTTGGGAGGAGTTCACCACAAGGCAACGAAGGAAGCACGGGCCAAAGCAGCGCGCATACATTGACAAAAATACTGGCGAGGCACGCATCAAACTCACGGAACCCAAGCATGTCGTGGGTCCATCGTTCGCTTCTGATCTTGAAAAGTTTATCGCAGAAGTAAAGCAGCGCGCGCCCTGATTCCTTTTCAACCCGGCTCTTTACCTTGCTCCGACATCACTAGATCATGTGCTTATGTATCGCCATCATTCGCCTGTCTTCTTACGCAGGACGTTCGAGAGACGATCAGCACATGTGTTTGATGGACGACCCGAACCATCTGCGTTGGTGGAAATGAGCGATAGCCATTCTGCAGCTGATTCTCCGTTGGAAGCCGATGTCGTGCATCGTGGAGTCGGCTCGCATGGTAGATCGCAAGTGCGAGTCACACATGGCTAACGTCGTCCAAGCTCGGATACTTTGGTCGTCGGCTGCCGCAAATGCGTGAAGCTTCGTTCCTTAACGCTAGGTAACTATGACCTCCTCCCTGTGCACCCTCATGGCGGAATACAACCGCTGGATGAACCTTCGTCTTTACGAAGCTGCGGCAAAGCTATCCGAGGCACAACTCTTCGAGGATCGAGGTGCATTCTTCGGCTCGCTGTTTGATACGCTGAATCACATCGCCGTCGCAGACCTGATTTGGCTGCATCGGTTCGTGCAACTCCCGGGCTTGACCGGCATCAGCAGCTTGATGACGGAGTTCCCCAGTCCGACGTCATTGCGGGAACGTGTTGCGCACTCACTGCCCGAGCTTCGTGAACTTCGCACGCGGCTCGATGAAATCATTGTGGAGTTGGCAGGTCGTGTCACCGAACAACACCTTGCGGAAACGCTCCGATATGGCAACACCGCCGGACAGAAGCAGGCCAAGAACTTCGGCCTGCTGTTGCAGCACTTCTTCAACCATCAGACGCACCACCGGGGGCAGGCAACCACGCTGTTGTTTCAGGCCGGCGTCGATGTTGGCGTCACCGACCTGAACGCCCTCATTGCGAATGAGGTCTGACCTTCGCCCGACTGCATGCCAACCCCGCAATGTGGTTGACCCCGGACGCTACGCATCACCCAAGGAGACTTCATTGCATCTGATCACGGAACATACCATCGCCATCGCCAGACCCGTCGAGGCGACCTATGAGTACGCGACCAACATGGAGCGCTTCGGCGAGTGGTTCCCGGGCGTCTTGTCCATTGCATCGGCCAACTCGCTTCCGCATGGCCAGCGCGGCAAGGAGTATCTGGAAACAGTGATGGTGCCGCTCAGGGGCAAGCGGCAAATCACACTCAGCGTCAGGGATGCTCAACCCAACAAGCTGTTCGTCACGGAAGGCGCTTTTGCGCCCTTGCTGCCGAGAATGGAGATTGCCTTTCGGGCAACAGGTACTGAGTCCTGCGAGGTCGTATGGCGCATGTTCAGCCGCAACGATGGCTTTCTTGCCGGGTTCACGCTGCTGCCGTTGACCAAAAGCGTCATGCGCAAGAGAGCCGCCATCGGCATAAAACGGCTAAAGCAGAAACTAGAAAGCTGATTGGCTGTCCCCCATTGGCGCCTGCAAGTTGCATCGAAATCCTCCACAATAATGGCGCACACAAAATGAGGTCCACATGAAAAAGACGCTCACCTTTCCCATCTCGATCAAAGCCCCACGCCAACTTGTGTACGACACCATGCTGGACCCGGAGGGCTACAAGATCTGGACCGCCGCTTTCATGGAGGGCTGTTACTACAAGGGTTCGTGGGCGAAGGGGGCCAAGATTCAGTTTGTCGGGCCGGGCGGCGATGCCGGCATGACGGCAGAGATTGCCGAAAACCGGCCTTACGAATTCGTCTCGATCCGCCATCTTGGCGAAATCACCGCTGGCGTGGAGGACACTACCAGCGACAAGGTGCGGGCATGGGCGCCGGCGTATGAGAACTACACGTTTGCCGACAAGGATGGCGGCACCGAGGTCATCGTCAATCTTGATACGGTGGCCGAATACGAGCAGTACATGCACGATACCTACCCGAAGGCGCTGGAGTTGCTGAAGGCGCTGTGCGAGCGCAAAGCAGCGGGTAAGGCCTGAAAATGGTCGCTCCGCAGCGCCTATCTCGATAACAAAACTCTAGCACTGTAGCGCGTTTCCAGCCATTTTCGGCCTAGAAGCCGCGCCAATGCTAGGGTTTTCTTGATTTCACACTGTTTTACACTCTGACAGCCGCGCATCCGTCCGGCTTCCCTGCAATCCGTCACGTCATTTCTGCAATCCCGCCTGCCTCGCCTTGAGGCATCAGGCGGCGGCCCCTATTCTGCTGCCATGGAGTGAGGTCGGGCGGTTCGCCAAGGGGCCTCGCGTAAACTGACAAAAAAGTAGCAGAGCCACTCATGTTCAAAGCCTTCGGAAACTTCATTCATCGCACTCCCTGGTGGGCCATGATCCTGCTGGGCATTTCCACCTTCCTGCTGCTGGTGGTGTTTTCCACTCCGGTGCACGTGATGCGCCTGTCCGACGCCGGCGCCACGCCGGAAGAACGCCGCGCCATCAAGCGTGAAATCGACCGTGCGTTCGGCGATAGCGCGCTCAACGTTGCGGAAAACATCGTCGGCGCGATCAAGGAACGCTCCAACGATCCGGTGCGCCGCCAGGAAATGGAACGCGCGTTGTCGGAAATCGCCCAGGCGCGCAAGGAAATCTTCGCCGCCCAGCGCGACGGCACCGCCGCCGCCCGCGAAGCCATGCGCGAAGCGCAGGCCAACGCCCTCGAAGCCGCGCGTGAAGCTGCCGAGGCTGCCGTGGAAGCTGCCCGCGAGGCGCGTGAGGCGGTGGAAGAAGCCAAGAGCGAAGCATTGGACAAATTGAAAGCCTCCGGCGCCGATACTGCTGCCGCCGCGAAAGCATTCGACGACACCATCAAGACGGCGCGCGAAAAGGAAAAAGCCGCGCGCGACGCGGTGAAAAAAATTACCGATACCAAACGCCGTGGCCTGTCGATCGGCATCAACACCGATGAAGGTTTCAAGCTGGATATCGAACCCAGCGACGGCGACAAACCGGCGGTGAAGATCATCATCGACGAGGGCGAGAAAAAGAAGTCCGGCATTTCGCCGCCTTCACCACCTGCCGCGCCCGGTGCGCCAGGAAAGCTCGGTACACCCGGCAAACCGGGTACCCCAAGCGCACCCGGCGCTCCGGGAAAACCTGGCAAGGCCGACGCCGACAAGGGCGTGACTTTCGACGGCACTATCGGCGGCACGCGCGTTAAGGGCAATATCGACATTGGCGAGGACGGCAAGGTCGCGATCAACCTGCCGCCGCTGGCGCCGACGGCACCGTTGCCGCCGCAGTTGCGCGAAGACATTCACGCCAAGGTGGCGAGCGATGTGTATCGCATCGGCGTCGGCGGCGCGATGCTGCTGGCCTTCATCCCGATCTTCATCATGCTGCTGATCGCCAAGTACTTCATCGATCGTTCCCGCCGCGCTACCGCGTTCGCGGAAGAGAAGAAGAAGGAAGCCGAAGTCAGCGACGTCAATCGTCAAATCACCGAGGCGCGCTTGCAGGCCTTGCAGGCACAGGTCGAGCCGCACTTTCTTTACAACACGCTGGCCAATGTGCAGGCGCTGACCGAAGTCGATCCGGCGCAGGCCAATCAGATGACCGGCCACCTGATCCAGTACCTGCGCTCCTCATTGCCGAAGATGCGCGAGAACACCTCGACCATCGGCCAGGAAATCGAGCTGGTGCGCGCGTATCTCAACATCCTCAAGATGCGCATGGGCGAGCGGTTGGCGTTCGATATCGATTGCCCGGCCGATATGAATAGCATCTCGTTCCCGCCGTTGATGCTGCCCTCACTGGTCGAGAATGCGATCAAGCATGGTCTGGAGCCGCAGCGCGAGGGTGGGCGTATCGATGTCGTTGTGTCACGTGTGTTTACGGCCGCCGGTGATCGCATTCGTGTTGCAGTGAAGGACACCGGCCGTGGGCTGACCGATGCGCCGGTGCAGGCCGGTGGCGGCGTGGGGCTGTCAAATATCCGCGAACGTTTGATCGCGCTTTACGGTGATCAAGGCAAGCTCACGCTGGAATCGAACGAGCCGAAGGGCGTCGTTGCGACGATTGAAATACCAGCAGAGGCCGGTGGCATGCGCGGTGACACGATTCCGTCTGCAAGTCCGGCGGCCGGCGTCAAAGTCGCGCCGCCTCCCGCACCCAAGGGCTGGTGGGGCCGCACGCGTCACGCCATCGCCACTACGCACGGCGTGTGGGCGAAGATCATGTCGGTCACCTTCGTCACGCTGATGATCGCGTTGGCGGTGATTTTCGGCCTCGCATTGGCGGGACTCTACACCGGCATGCTGCCGATCAACGTTGGTAACGCCAAGCTGGGTGGCTTTGAAGGCATGGCGTTGGGCACCATCGGGCTGCTGGTTGCTTTCGGCGCGGTCGCATTGGTGCTGGCCATTGTCGTGGCACTGCTCTACGGGCTGGGCCTGTTCTTCGCCGGCCTGCTGATCGTCATCCCGCTGATTGTGCTGATCTCGGTGTTCCCGGCCTTGGCGCCGTTCGTGTTGATCGGCCTCGCCATCTACTGGTTCTGGTGGCGCAAGCGCGATAAAACTGAAACCAGGTCTGGCAACGTCTAATCGATAGCAGCCATCCGGCGTCACGCGGGATGGCCGTTTGTCTTACTTGTCATGTTCGTATGTAATTCTCAATAATTGTGCGATATGGGCGACAATCGTCGTCACAAATAACGATAAGCAACCAGCCTTTGCCAATATGACAACCGAAATCACCGCAATCATTGCAACGGGAGCGGGGGTTTCACGGGATGTGCCTGCGCACATCCCGTGCCCGCGAGCGCACAAGCCGCATGCAGGCGGCGCGTGAGTGTCAACCGATAGAGATCAAATTCAAATCATGACAACAGCCACCGAAATCACCGCAATCATTGCTGAGGACGAACCCATCCTCCGCGCGCAGCTGAAAGCCAAGCTCGGCAAACTCTGGCCGGAGTTGAAAATCCTCGCCGATGTGGGCGACGGTGAAGGTGCGCTGGAGGCCATAGCCGAGCATCAGCCGCGACTGGCCTTCCTCGATATCCAGATGCCGGAGATGACCGGCGTGGAAGTGGCGAAGAGCCTTGCAGCCAATCGCGAGATCAAATGCCATATCGTTTTTGTCACCGCGTTCGACCAGTACGCGGTCGAAGCCTTCGATACCGGTGCCATCGATTACGTGTTGAAGCCGTACAGTGACGAGCGTCTGCAAACCGCGATTGCGCGACTGAAGGAGCGTCTCGGTGGCGCGGCATCAGGCGGCAGCAGTCAAAATCTGGAAGCACTGGTGGCACACCTTTCTGCCAAGCTGAACCCGCAGGTCGAGAAACTGAAATGGATCAAAGCCAATATCGGCTCCAACCTGCGCCTGATTCCGATCGAAGACGTGTTGTTCTTCCAGTCGGATGAAAAGTACACGCTGGTCGCGACCAAGGAATTCGATGCACTGATCAAAACACCGATCAAGGAAATCCTCGATGGCATCGATGCCGAGAAATTCTGGCAGATCCATCGCTCCACCATCGTCAACGCCGTTGCCATCGAGTCGGTATCGCGTGACTTTCGCGGTCAAGCGACTGTCAAGGTGAAGGGCCGCAAGGAAAACCTCACCGTCTCGCGGCCGTTCTCGCACTTGTTCAAACAGATGTAGCGGGAGTAGAATCCGGCCTCGGTCGGCAGTTCACCCAGGCGTTGCCGCGCAGACTCTGCGAGCTAAACCTGCCAGCACCTTTTCAGGCCCACGATTTTTTCATTCATCCTTCGTGCGTCCTGCTGCAAGACGGCAACCCCAGCACTTGAGCGATGCGCGGGAGGCATGACATGAATCCTTCACGTGAAATGGTGCCGCTGCACACAGCGGACGTTTCCCTTTTCTGCAAGAACCTGCGGCAACAGCTGTCCACAGCCGGTATCGATGTGCCCGGGCATCTCACGCTGCTGAACATGGTGGCGCGAAGTGCCGGCTACCGTAATTTTCAAACGCTCAAGGCGCGTCCACCTGCTGAGGTTGCGATGCCGGTTGCAGAGGTTGCGCCGCCAGCGCCAGCCGAACTGCCACCGATTGAGCTCGCGCGCGGCTCCACCGTACCGCTGCCGATTCGCCGCCTGCTGACCTGCTTCGACACCGGAGGCCGGTTGATGCGTATGCCGAACAAATTCGCTGCGCAGCAGATGGCGATCTGGGCCATCTGGTCGCGCCTGCCGGCACATCGCGAGTTGAGCGAGAAGCAAATCAACGACTACATCGCGCGTTATCACACCTTTGGCGATGTCGCGACGCTACGCCGCGAACTGGTCAACGCGAAATTGCTGTGGCGAACGCAGGATTGCCGCGTGTATCGCAAGGAAATGCAACGACCGAGCGAGGAAACAAAACAGTTTCTCGATCTGTTATTCGAGCACGCGACGGCGGCGATTCGCTGAATGGCGTAGGTCAAACTCAAGCACTGGTGCGGCTTTCAAGAAAAAAATAGCTGGAAGCCCGCGCCAGTGCTTGAGTTTCATTGCCTTCTGCAGGCTACTCCCACTGCCGGGCAAAGCCGATCACATCCGCCACCCAACGCGCGAAACCGTAAGCCAGCCAGGTTTGCATGCGTACCCACAAGGAACGGCGATGCCAGTCCTCGGCGCGGCAATGCATCGCGCCGCTGGCAATCTCCGCTTCCACCGATTCGCGCAATTGCCGCGCAAAGCCTTCGTCCAGTACCAGCATGTTCGCCTCGCGATTGAGGAACAGGCTGAACGGATCGAGATTGCTGGAGCCGACGGTGGCCCAGTTGTCGTCGATCACCGCCACCTTGCCGTGCAGCATGCTCTTCTCGTATTCGCAGACGCTGACGCCGGCACCAAGCAGACGCGTGTACAGCGCGCGCGTCGCCATCTGCAGCAGCGGATGATCGGCGCGGCCCTGCAGCAGTATCTTCACCGTTACGCCACGCTTGGCGGCATTGACCAGCGCGCGGCGCAGGCGGCGACCCGGCAGGAAATAGGGACACATCATCAGCACGCTGGTTTTCGCATGCTTGATGGCGTAGATGTACATGTGTTCGATCGAACGGCGATGGCGGAAATTGTCGCGCTCGACGAACATGGCGCGCTGCGATCCAACGGGCGCGGGAGAGATGGACGCAACCGGATCATCCTGCTCACGGCGCCGGCCCAGCCGCCGTGCGACCCGCGACCACAGCTGCTGTACCGTCGGGTAAATCTGTGCCAGCACCGGGCCTTCGACTTGCACCGCGTAGTCATACCGCGGGTGTTCGGACAGCGATTCGTTCAAATCGTCGATCAGATTGATGCCACCGACAAAACCGACGCGCTCGTCGACCAGTGCGATCTTGCGATGGTTGCGCCGCAGTCTTGCCTTGCTGAAATGAAACGCGCGCTTGTCGGGACGGAACACCAGCACTTTCACGCCCGCATCGTGCATGCGCTTGAAGAATTCGTCCGGCGTTTCGCGCGAGCCGACACCATCAATCATCAGCCGCACTTTCACCCCGCGTGCCGCGGCGCGGATCAATGCGTCGGCAATCTTGTCGCCGGTGGCGTCGTCGCGAAAAATGTAAGTCTCGATGCGGATATCGCGGGTCGCACCATCGATCGCGGCAATCAGCGCGGGGAAGAATTCGGCACCGTTTTTCAATAGCGTGATGCGATTGCCATCGACGATTTTCATCGCGATTTCCGGCTGACCGTGACGGAAAGTCCGGCGTGGTCCGACATGCCGCGCCAGCGCGACCCTTCGATATCGCCATGCAGGCGGCGCGCCTCATGCACGTCCAGTCCGCGCACGTAAATGCGATCCAGCGTAAGCATGGGCATGATTGCGGGGAAGGTGCGCGCCGGTTTGCCGTGCGTCGCCTCGAAGGCCTCTTCAAGGCCGAGCCGCTCGAATAGTGTCTTGCTGACTCCGCTCTTCTTCGCGCGCCAGTCGTTGAAATCGCCGGCGACGATCAGTGGTGATCCGTCTGGCGCACTGTCGTCGAGAAATTCCGCCAGCCGCTCGATCTGCATGGCGCGACTACGCTGGAACAGGCCCAAGTGCACGCACACGCAAGTCAGTGGCACCGGCCAGCCGGGAATGTCGATGCGTGCCATCAGGTGCCCACGCCGTTCGAAGCGGTGATGCGAAACATTGCGGTTGGTCCAGTTCACCACCGGATAGGCCGACAGGATGGCATTGCCATGATGGCCGTGATGGTGGTCCGCATTGAGGCCGTAGACGATGTCGTGATAGCGGCCCTCGGCGATATGTTCATGCTGCGGCAGATCGGGCCAGTCGGCAAATTTCGCCTTGAGGCCGATATGCGATCCCTGCACTTCCTGCAGCAGCACGATATCGGCATCCAGTGCATGCAGGCGATCGCGCACTTCATGGATCACCAGCTTGCGATTGAGCGGCGATAAGCCTTTGTGAATGTTGTAGGTCGCGAGCGTGATGCGGTCGGTCACGATGCACGCTCCTGCATCATTGCCAGCCGTCGCGGCAGGTCGAGTATCGCTTCGCGGTTTGACCATGAAAAACACAGCGGCGCGGCCTTGTCTACGGGCAGCCAGACATATTGGAGGTGCTCGCGCGGCGCCAGCTTCACCGGCACGCGATCGGGCAGCGTGAGGCCGAACACATTCTCAGTGTTGTGCGTAACGCCCGGTGGATAGCGGTGGCGCCAGATCGGATAGATCTCATACACATTCTGTTTTTGCCAGTCGATCAGCGTGTGCTGCGTGGCATCGATGCCGGTCTCCTCCGCCACTTCGCGGATTGCCGTCTCGCGCAGGGTTTCGCCTTCGTCCTGACTGCCGGTCACCGATTGCCAATAGCCGGGACGATCGGCGCGCTCGATCAGCAGCACCTCCTGCTTCAGCGTGTGGATGACCACCAGCGTGGAGCGCGGAATCTTGTAGGACTTGATAGATGAATTCACATCGTTCATGAGTAATTGTAGACAGTGATTTTTGCAGCGGCTGATAAACTGACTCTTTACTTAGTCAGGCAGTTCCGTGTCATCACCCGCACCGCAACACCTCTCCCGCGCCGACTACACGCGCGGTGCCCTGTGGGGCCTGTTTGCCATTTCCATCTGGGTCGGCTGGATACTGTACACGCGTATCGGCGTCAGTTCGGCGACACAGAAAATGTCGCCCTACGATCTGGTGGCATTGCGTTTCGCCTGCGCCGGCCTGTTGATGCTGCCGATCCTGTGGAAGCGCGGGCTCGCCATTCGTGAAGCAGGGTCGGTGAACTGGCTGCTGATCGTCGGCTGTGCCGGCGTGCCTTATGTGTTGCTCGCGTCCAGCGGATTGCAGTTCGCGCCGGCGGCACAAGGTGGGGCGCTGATTCCCGGCACGCTGCCGCTGTGGGCGGCGCTGCTGGCGTGGCTGGTGTTGAAAGAACACATTTCGGGTTTGCGGCGCCTGGGTCTTGCTCTGATTCCGGTCGGCATCGTCACCATTCTCGGTACCGGCCTGTTCCATTTTGAAACGGGACACTGGCGCGGGCACCTGATGTTTATCGGTGCCTCGATGACGTGGGCCACCTTCACCATCGCCATGCGCCGCTCGAAACTCGATGCGCTGCATGCTGCCGCCATTGTCTCGGTGATGTCGGCGGTGATCTACCTGCCGATCTACGCACTGTTCCTGCCGCATGGACTTTCCACCACGCCTTGGTCCGCCATCATCGGCCAGACCGTCTACCAGGGCATCGTCGTATCCATCATTTCGCTGATCGCCTATGCGCGCGCGGTCAATATTCTCGGTGCCTCGCTGGGCGCCAGTTTCGCGTCGCTGGTGCCGGTGCTTGCGATGTTGCTGGCGATCCCGCTGTTGGGTGAAGTTCCCGGAACCAGCGACGTGATCGGCATTGCCATTATCACGGTGGGGGTGTTCCTGGCCTCGGGTGCCTATACCGCTTTTGCGCGCTCCGCGACAAAGTAGCAAAGTTCCTTGTCGTAGTAGTGCCCCATGCCACGCGGTTGCAGGCCGGCCTTCATCAGCACGTGTTTGGAAGGATCGTTTTCCTTGTGGGTGAGGCCAACAACACGATCCAAACCCACCTCGAACAAGCCATACCGCACCAGCGCGCGTGCGCCTTCGGTCGCATAGCCGCGTCCCCAGGCGGATTTCATCAGCCGGTAGCCAACTTCGACTTCCACCGTCTTTGGGATATAGATCAGCGCGAACACACCGAGGAAGCGGTGCGTTTTCTTCTCTTCCGCCACCCAGAAACCGAGGCCGGGATACATGTCGTAGATGCGATTTGCACGGACAATGCCGGCGTGTGTTTGCTCACGGTCGCGCAGGCTACCGTCGCCGATGTAGCGCATCACCTCGGGGTCGGTGTTGAGGCGCGTCAGGCGGTCAAGATCGTCGCGTTCGTAGCGGCGCAGCACTAGCCGTTCGGTTTCGAGCAGGATGCGGCGGTCCGGTGTGACGAGGTTAACCGTCATGCTTGTCCTGATTTTAAAAAGCAAATCTCAACAGTGAAATTGCACGCATGCCCTCTCCCCCAACCCCTCTCCCGCGAGCGGGAGAGGGGTGAAGACGGGAACTCGCGTCGCCGGCTGAACGGTTGCCCGATGTAACGGGCAACGCGCCCTGCAAGGGGCCGGCAGGCCGGGAGAGGGCAAACGGTGTTGAAAAAGCGGAAACATAAACAACTCAGGCGCGCATCTTCGCAATGATTTCAGAGTTGCCGGAAAACCATGCATGCGGCATATGCGGTGTGCGATGCGCGCCAACCGCATTGCCTTGGGCATCAATGCCGATAAAACCGACGTCGGCATCGAAGTCGCGGCCCAAGCCATCCAGCACCGCATCGATGGCGGCCTTCAAGCTCATGCCCTTTTCCACATTGTCGGAAATCTGCCGGCAGGCCAGCGAGCGAATCACGTATTCTCCAGTACCGGTTGCCGACGATGCCGCCAGCTTTGAGGCGTAAGTGCCGCAGCCGGGCAACGGGGTATCGCCGACACGGCCGACCATCTTCATCGTCACGCCACCGGTGGAGGTGGCGGCACACAGCACGCCGTTTGCATCCAATGCCACCGCGCCTATGGTGCCGCCTGCATATTCGGGATGAGAGCGAAGGAATTCTCGAATCTTCATCGCACCCTTGCCATCTGCGCCGACGCCAACTTCCAGCGTCTTCTTTTTCTGCTCCCAGTCTGCGCGGCGCGCTGCTGTGATGGGGTCGTGATCGGCATGACCCATCACGCGTGCAAAGCGCTGCGCACCTTCACCGGTCAGCATCACATGGTCGGTGACTTCCATTACCTGGCGCGCCACCAGAATCGGGTTCTTCACGCGTTGCAAACCGGATACGGAGCCGATCTGGTTTTTGTCCGAAACCATCACGCAGGCATCGAGTTCGACAAAGCCGTCAAAGTTCAGCACTCCACCCGTACCGGCGTTGAAGATTGGGTTGTCTTCCAGCACCACCGCTGCCGCGCAGGCAGCATCGAGTGCCGATCCGCCCGCTTCGAGAATCTTGCGGCCTGCGGCGACGGCCGCCGTGGTGCCTGCGATGGCGTCGTCATCCGAGCCTGGCCGCCATGCGCCTGCGCCGCCGTGAACGATTAGTGCAGTGGTCATGATGTGATCCATAAAGCAAAAAAACAAATTATAGGGCGGCCCGCCCTGCCCCTGAGTCGTAGCGTATTCAACTTGCAGTATTACAAAGCACGACCACGGCTATTGCACGGCCATCTCTGGCGTTGGCGCCATAAACTCGTCCGAGAAATTTCCGATTTTTAAGTTGAGCGATGGCTCAGACGCGGCGATTCACGCCAAGTTTTTGGTTGATGGTGAGCCGTTCTGCTACCGCCCGAGAAAGAAGACAAAGTACGGGAGGGCCTGTCAGATGCCACATGTCTTGAACGATGTGCATTCACAGCTAAACACCACGACGGTCGCGCATGTCGAACGTCCCGCTACGTTGGTGGAACTGCAAGCGATTGTCAGGAGAGCCAGCGCACAGCGTGAGCGCCTTTCGATTGCTGGCGGGCGTCATGCGATGGGTGGGCAGCAGTTTGCGCGTGGTTCAACCCATATCGACATGACCGCGCTGGATCGGACGCTGGATGTCGATCCGGCTCGCGGACTATTGCATATCGAAGCGGGAGCGGACTGGCCAAAAATCATTGCGGCCAGTCACGCTATAAAAACGGAGCACGACGGTACATGGGGCATTCGCCAGAAGCAGACGGGCGTCGATGCCGTCAGTCTTGGCGGATCAATATCGGCCAACGCGCATGGTCGTGGGTTATTGATGCAGCCGATGGGCGACGACATCGAGAATTTGACGCTGGTAAATGCACAAGGCGAGTTACTGGTTTGCAGCCGCGAACAAAATGCCGAGCTGTTTTCGCTGGTGATCGGCGGCTATGGTTTGTTCGGTGTCATCTACTCGGCCACGTTGCGATTGTCGCCGCGACAACGCGTCAAACGTGTGGTCGATATCATCGATCTGGACGATGCCATGAACGCCGTATTCCGGCGCGCGGAAGAAGGCTGCCTGTACGGCGATTTTCAGTTTGTTATTGATGCCCAGGACGAAGGATTCCTCCGACGCGGGGTATTTGCCTGTTACAAGCCGTGCGATCCGGCCGGGGCGGAATCTTCCACGACCAGCGATCTGTCACCAGACACATGGTTGAAGCTGCTCAAGCTTGCGCATGACGATAAGCGCACCGCTTTCCGGCTTTATTCGCAACATTACCTGTCCACTGACGGCAACGTTTACTGGTCAGACACGATGCAACTCAGTACCTACATTCCCAGTTACGCGGACTTTCTGGAAGGCTCGCGTGGCAATGAAGTCGCATCGGCTGTGAAGGAAACGCTGGTGATTGGCGAACACTATGTGCCACGTGACCAATTGCTGGTCTTCATGCAGCGCGCACGCAAGATTCTCCGGCAATTCGGCACCGAAGTAATCTACGGCACCATCCGCGCCATCATGCGCGATACGGTGTCCTATCTGCCCTGGGCCAGGGGTGATTTCGCCTGTGTGATTTTCAACCTGCGAACGCCGCACACCGCAGCTGGATTCCAGCGAACGGCCGACACATTCCGAGCGCTGATTGATGCGAGCAATAGTTTGGGCGGCAGCTTCTTTCTCACTTACCATCGCTATGCGTCGGCCGCGCAGATTGAAATCGCTTATCCGCGATTCCGCGAGTGGCTTGACCTGAAGAAACGCTACGACTCTGGCGAAGTGTTCACTAGCGATTGGTACGCGCACTATCGCGATGCGTTTGCCTGCTACGCACACGCGGCGGAATGAAGCCGGCAGAAGCGAGTGCCACCGCCAAGGTAATCGCTGCAAGTACGCTACTGCTGGCCAGCGACGCGCGCACAGCGGGGCTGGTGGCGCAGGGTGCCGCCCCGCTTTGCCAGATGCTGTTGTCCAGCAAACGCTCCGACCGTTGGCTGGCAGCCAGCGCCACGTTTCCGTTGACGCGTGCGTGTTTGCGCTGGGTCGAGCGCCTGACACTGCCAGGTATCATCGCGCACTACTGGCATCGCAAGCGCTGGATAGAACGTCGCTGTCGCGACGCCATCGCAGCGGGCTATGAGCGCGTAATTGTGCTGGGCGCGGGCTTTGACACGCTGGGATTGCGCTTGGCCAACGAACTGCCGCACATCGAGATCATCGAAATCGATCATCCCGCCACGCAGGAAGCAAAGCGGCAGGCGCTTGCGGGCAGAAGTTTTTCGTCGCCAGGCCCGATACGTTTCATCGCACGTGATCTCGGCGCAGAGCCGCTGACGGCAGCGTTGCCCAACGACGGCAAAGCCACAATAGTGATTGCGGAAGGCGTGCTGATGTACCTGCCACCAAGCCGGGTGGCAGAGTTGTTCGATGCCCTTCATGGAATGAAATGTGCACGAATGCTTGTGCTGTTCAGCTTTATGTCGACCTGGCCGGATGGTCGCTTGGGCTTTCGGCCGTACAGTTTTTTGATCGAAAGGTGGCTTGCGTGGCGGAAAGAGCCGTTCACCTGGGCAATAGACCCTCAGGGCATACGGGCCTATTTAGCCGAACATCGGTTCAGGCTGATTGAGCTGGCGCTGACCAGACAATTCTCTGCGCCGTCGTCAATATCTGACGCATCGCTTGAAGGCGAAAATCTTGTGGCTTGCGAGCGGGCGTGAACCGCGTTTGATAACGCGATCGCATACAACGTGTGCTCAGCGCCAAAAAGAAAACCCAGCATTGACGCGGATTTCAGGCTGAAAATGCCCGGAATGCCGCGCCAACGCTGGGGTTTTTCGTTTGATCTGCTATACGTTCCGCAGCTTGATATGCAACTCGCGCAACTGCTTCTCGGTCACCTGCGACGGCGTATCGACCATCAGGTCCTGACCACGCTGCGTCTTCGGGAATGCGATCACATCGCGGATCGAATCCCATTTCTCGCACATCAGCGTGACCGAGCGATCGAGGCCAAAGGCGATGCCACCCATCGGCGGCGCGCCGAATTCCAGTGCGTCGAGCAGGAAACCGAACTTGGCGCGTTGATCTTCCTGTGAAATGCCCAGCGTCTTGAATTGCTTTTGCTGCAGTTCGGGATTGTGGATGCGCACGGAGCCGCCGCCCAGCTCCCACCCATTCATCGCCACGTCGTAGGCTTTCGCCAGCACCTTGGACGGGTCGGTGTCCATCAGCGGAATGTGTTCGTCCTTTGGCGCGGTGAACGGGTGATGCGCGGAGACATAACGCTGATTGTCTTCGTCGTATTCGTAGGCCGGGAAATCCACCACCCAGACCGGCTTGTAGCCGCCTTCGGCGTAACCCTTTTCGTGGCCGAGCTTGCTGCGCAAGGCGCCCAGCGTGTCGTACACCACCTTGGTCTTGTCGGCACAGAAGAAAATGATGTCGCCGGTTTTCGCGTTGCAGGCAGCAAGAATCTTGCCCAGCGTTTCCTCAGTGAAGAACTTGACGATGGGTGACTGCAGGCCTTCCGCGTTCAGTTTGGACGCGTCGTTGACCTTGATGTAAGCGAGGCCCTTGGCGCCATAGATGGTGGCGAAGCCAGCCAGATCGTCGAGTTCTTTACGCGCGAACTTTTCGTTGCCCCCCGGCAGGCACACCGCGGCAACCTTGCCGTTCTTCGCATTGGCTGCATCGACGAACACCTTGAAGCCCGAGTCCTTGACGATGTCGGTCAGCTCGGTCAGTTCCAGCTTCACGCGCAGGTCGGGCTTGTCGGAGCCGTATTTCGACATCGCCTCGGCATAGGTGATGCGCGGGAAATCGGGCAGGTCCACGCCAACGCCGGCCTTCCACATCGCCTTCACCAGTCCTTCCATGATGTCCTGGATTTCGCGCTCGGTGAGGAACGAGGTCTCAATATCGATCTGGGTAAATTCCGGCTGGCGGTCTGCGCGCAGGTCTTCGTCGCGGAAGCATTTGACGATCTGGTAATAGCGATCGAAACCCGACACCATCAGCAGCTGCTTGAACAGCTGCGGGCTTTGCGGCAGCGCGTAGAAACTGCCGTCGTGAATGCGCGACGGCACCAGGAATTCGCGCGCACCTTCCGGTGTGCTCTTGTACAGGAACGGCGTTTCCACATCGATAAAACCTTGTGCATCCAGGTACTGGCGAACCGCCATCGCGATGCGATAGCGCATGCGCAGGTTCTTCTGCATGGTGTCGCGGCGCAAATCGAGATAACGATACTTGAGGCGGATTTCCTCGTTGATATTATCGTCGTCGATCATGAACGGCGGCGTGTGCGCGGCGTTCAGCACTTCAACCTCGTGTGCCAGCACTTCGATCTCGCCACTGCGCAGGTTGGCATTGGTGGTGCCTTCCGGGCGCGGCCGCACCTTGCCGACGACCTTCAGCACGTACTCGCTGCGCGTCTTGTCGGCGGCGGCAAACGCGTCAGGCGTATCGGGGTCGATCACAACCTGCACCAGTCCTTCGCGATCGCGCAGGTCGATGAAGATCACGCCGCCATGATCGCGCCGGCGATGCGCCCAACCAAAGAGCGTGACTTGTTGTCCGAGGTATTGCTTGTCGATGAAGCCGCAGTAATTGGTTCTCATGCTCGTTCTCAAAATAGTTGACGCGGCCGCGCGTCGGCTGGCCGCCGGGAAATGCAATTCGTGGAAGGGTCCGCCGCCAGCTTCGTGAGCTGACGGCTACCGATTGGGGTCGGTGCCGGACTTTTTCATCTCGGCCCCGTTGGTGTGCTGCGGATTGGTGTGGGTGTCCAGCGGCAGCTGACCCGGATGGTGGTTGCGCGGCGGCTCGGCGACGCCCATGGATATGATGTACTTCAGCGCCTCGTCCACGCTCATGTTGAGTTCGCGCACTTCGTTCTTCGGCACGATCAGGAAGAAACCGGCGGTGATGTTCGGTGTGGTCGGCACAAAGACAGCGTAGTTGTCGTGGCCCAGGTGATCGGTGACTTCGTTTTGCGGCTCTCCGGTCAAGAGCGCCACGGTCCAGGTGCCGGCATGCGGATAGCGCACCAATACCGCCTTGCGAAATGCTTTGCCCTCCGGCGAAAACAGCGTGTCGGAAATCTGCTTCACGCCGCCGTAAATCGAGCGCACGATCGGGATGCGCTGCAGCACCGAATCCCACCACGACAGCAATTGCCTGCCGAAAAAATTGGCGGCGATCACGCCAGTCAGCAGCACGATGCTGACGGTCAGAATCACACCTAGCCCGGGAACATGAAAGCCGAGCCATGCCTCGGTCTGGAAGCGCTCGGGCAATAGCAGCAGCGACTGATCCATCAGGTCGATCAGCAGCTTCAATACCCAGCCGGTGATGACCAGCGGTATCCAGACCAGCAGACCTGCGATGAGATATTTGCGCACGATGCGGTTCCGTTACTCGGTGGTGGCTGGTTTGGCAGCCGGCGTGGCAGCGGGTGCCGGCGCTGCGGGCGCATGCACCGGGCAGGCAGCGGCCGGCGCGTCTGCGGCCTTGGTGTCGGTTTTCACGTCAGCGGCCGGCTTGGCGTCGCTCTTGGCTGTGCCGTCCTTGGCCGAGTCTTTTGTGCTGGTGCCGCCGCGGAAGTCGGTCACATACCAGCCGCTGCCCTTCAGCTGGAATTGCGGGGCGGTGACCTGCTTGGAGTAGGTCGATTGACCGCAGGCAGGGCAAACCGTCAGCGGGGCGGCGCTGATTTTCTGCAACACATCATCGGCGTGTCCGCAGGCGGAACACTTGTAAGCGTAAATCGGCATGACAGGTCAGTGGACAGCAACGGGGGAAACGGTAATTTATTATTCTAACACAATGACTTAGCGTCCTTGTGCGGTGCGTCAATCCGGTCAGACTACGCGCACCTTGTCCGGCCCCGCTGGCGGATCCGGATACTTCATCTTGAGGCCGGCCAGCGTGCTCACCAGCACCGACGAAACATACAGATCGCGTACCCACTTCTTGTCCGCCGGCACCACATGCCAGGGCGCATGCGGACTGGAGGTGGCGTTGATTGCATCTTCGTATGCGTGCTGATACTCGTCCCACATCTTGCGTTCTTCCAGATCGCCCAGATTGAATTTCCAGGTTTTGGAATCGTCCTTCAGCCGGTCCTCCAGCCGCTGCTTCTGTTCATCTTTCGAGATGTGCAGGAAAAACTTGAGCAGCACCGTGCCCTCCTCGACCAGCATCGCTTCGAAATCGTTGATCTGCCGCAGACGGCGCTTGGCGGTGCGATCGTCGATCCAGCCGTGCACGCGGGTGATCAGCACATCCTCATAGTGGCTGCGGTTGAATACCACAATCTCGCCCTTGGCCGGGACTTCGCGATGCACGCGCCACAGATAGTCGCGGTCAAGTTCATAGGCGGTCGGCGCCTTGAAGCTCGCGATGCGCACCCCCTGCGGATTGATGCCGGAGAACACTTTGCGGATGGTGCCATCCTTGCCGCCGGTGTCCATCGCCTGCAATACCACCAGCACCTTGTGCTTGTGCTCGGCGTAGAGCACGTTCTGCAGCTCAACCAGGCGCGCATTGAGCTCGGCCATGACGGCAACCGTGGTGGCCTTTTCGCCGCTGAAACCGCAGGTGGATTCGGTGTCGATCTCCGCCAGTTTTGTCTTGCCGTTGGCGATGATGGGGCGAATGGTGCGAATGCCTTCGCCGTCGTTCTTTTTGGCCATGCTGCTCTCCCTTTGGCCGGAACAAAGGCGTTCCGGCTCCCTCACCCCAAGCCCTCTCCCGCAGGAGAGGGTGAAAAATGGCGCGCATTGAAATCATGCGCGCTGCGCGTTGATGCTCGCGGCATAATCGCACATCGTTCGTAGCCTCACAAATTGCATTCATGCTTCGCTTCGGCATCGACCTCGGTGGCACCAAGACGGAAATACTCGCGCTCGATCACGATGGGCGCGAGCGTTTGCGCCGACGCGTCGCCACACCGTCGGCAGACTATGCCGGCACTGTCGAGGCGATCGCCGCACTGGTACGCGCCGCCGAGAACGAGTTGGGCGAGAGCGGCAGCGTGGGCATTGCCACGCCCGGCGCCGTATCGCGACTCACGGGCCGCATCAAGAATGCCAATTCCACCTGCCTCAACGGCCAGCCGCTGGTGGAGGATTTGCAGCGCGCGCTGGCGCGCGAAATCCGCATCGAGAACGATGCCAACTGTTTCGCGTTATCCGAGGCCACCGATGGCGCCGCCGTGGGAGCCGCGGTGGTATTCGGCGTGATCCTCGGCACCGGTGTCGGTGGTGGCGTGGTGGTGAATGGCCGTACGCTGATTGGCGCCAATGCCATTGGCGGCGAGTGGGGACACAATCCGCTGCCTGCGCCGCGAGACGACGAGCGCCCCGGTCATCGCTGCTATTGCGGACGCATGGGCTGCATCGAGACCTGGCTCTCCGGGCCGGGCGTTGCGCAGCATTTCCGCGAGCGCGACGGGCGTGCATTGGATGCGGCCATGATCGTGCGTGCCGCTGCTGAGGGCGATGCCAGCGCGGAAGCGGCGATGCGTGACTATGAGGACCGCCTTGCGCGCAGCTTGGCCACGGTCATCAACCTGCTCGACCCCGATGTGATCGTGCTGGGCGGCGGGTTATCGAAAATTGCAAGGCTTTACGACAATGTGCCGAAGCTATGGAACCCGTATGTTTTCAGCGACCAGGTCGTCACCCGTCTCGTGCCGCCGCAGCATGGTGACTCCAGTGGTGTGCGCGGCGCGGCGTGGCTATGGAATGACGCCTGAGCCACATTTCAATTTCAGATATCGATGCAAGGAATTTCAATGAGCAATCTGCCCGACACCATGAAGTACATCGCCGTTAGCGGTCCCGGCGCCGCAGACGTCATGCGCGTCGCCAGCGGCCCGTTGCCGGCAATCGGCGAAACCGATGTGCTGATCAAGGTTGAATACGCAGGCGTGAATCGCCCCGATGTGATCCAGCGCTCCGGTTCCTATGCGCCGCCGCCTGGCGCCTCGCCGGTCATGGGTCTGGAGGTGTCGGGCACCATCGTCGCCGTGGGTGGCAAGGTGACCTCGTGGAAAGCGGGTGACGCCGTCTGCGCGCTGACTCCCGGCGGTGGGTACGCAGAATACTGCGCTGCGCCTGCCGCACATTGCCTGTCTATTCCTGCCGGACTGTCGATGCTGGAAGCGGCCGGCGTGCCGGAGAATTTCTTTACCGTGTGGGTCAATGTGTTCGACACGTGCAAGCTGTCCGCAGGCGAAAAATTCCTGGTGCACGGTGGTTCGTCCGGTATCGGCCTCACCGCCATTCAACTGGCCAAAGCAATTGGCGCGGAGGTTTTTACCACCGTCGGCAATGAGGAAAAAGCCGCATTCTGCAAAAGCGTCGGCGCCGATCATGCGTTGAACTACAAGACGCAGGACTGGATGGCCGAGGTCGCCGCGACTACGCAGAAGAAAGGCGTCAACGTCATTCTCGACATGGTGGGCGGTAGCTACATTGAGAAAAACTTGCGCGTGCTGGCGCTGGAGGGCCGCTACTGCTTCATTGCCTTTCTCGAGGGGGGCAGCGCCACCGTCGATTTCCGCCCGCTGATGATGAAGCGGCAAACCATCACCGGCTCAACTTTGCGCGCGCGTCCGGATGCGCAGAAGGCGATGATTGCTGCGGCGCTGAAGGAAAAAGTCTGGCCGTTGCTGGAGGCGAAGAAAGTGAAGCCGGTGATCCACAAGACGTTCGCACTTGATGAAATTATCGAGGCGCACAAGCTGATGGAATCCAGCACGCATATCGGCAAGATCATGCTAAAAGTGGCATAAACAAACTCAAGCACTAGAGCGGCCTCCCGGGCATTTTTGGCCTGGACGCGCGCCAATGCTGGAGTTTGACTGCGCTGGCATGCACTGAGGTGATCGCAGCGCTAAATGCGCCCATGCATAATAGGGCGATGATGGCCCTCCGCTCCGCTCGCACACTGCTGATAGTCGCCGTCATCCTGTGGCTGCAAATCATTGCCGATGCAAATGGCCAGACACCCGCATCTGCGACGGCGGTAGACAAGCAGCCGGAGATCTATGTCCAGCTAGGCCACACCAACTACGTGATGGCGTTGGCGGTTTCCACCAACGGACGCGTGCTGGCCAGCGGCGACATGGGCGGCCATATCAAGCTCTGGGATAGCGCGACCGCGCGCGAATTCGCCACCGTGCCGCCACTGCCGCTGGGCATCGGTGCGCTGGCATTTCATCCCGATGGCAAAACACTGTATGCAGTCAGCGTAAGCGAGCCGCGCATCGCCGTGATCGATGCCGTGACCGGTGCATTGCGCCGCACCTGGCTGGCCAGCAAGGACAACAACGATTTGCGCGGCGTGGCGGTGATTGACCAGGGCCGTACGCTGGTCACGGCGGGAATCGACGGCAAGGTGCGCGGCTGGTCGACTACCGATGACCGGCTGTTGTTCACGCACGATGCCGCCGGCGAAGTCACCTCGCTGGTGGTATCGCCACGCGGCAACCTGATCGCCGCCGGTGGCGGCAAATCGATTCGCGTATGGAAGCTGCCGGACTTTGCACTGCTGGGCGACATCCAGGCGCCGGACCGCATTGGCGCACTGGCGTTTTCAGCATCGGGCGACAGCCTGTTTGCGGGCTTTGGCAGCGCGTTCATCGATCTCGTCAACGAACAGACCATTCGCGAATATGCGATGCAGCCCTTTGGCAAGGAGGCGCCGCCGATCAGCGATTTCTTTGGTGTCATCACCGGCCTGGCGGCAAGCGCCGATGGCAGGCAGCTGTATGCCAGCGCCAATCCCAGGATGCTCGACTTTGAGAATATCCGGAAGCCCGATGGCGCGCACTCCCGCCTGCTGACGTTCGACCTTGCGCAACGCAAGCTGATCGACACGCGCACCGGGCACATGCAGAAGATCAGCGCACTGTTGTTCGATGCCACGCAACGCCGCCTGTTCACCGGCGCCTGGGACAGCACGGTGCGCAGCTGGAGCGCGCAGGACCGCAGTGCGCGCGAATTCAGCGGCATTGGCGTATCGGTGGTTTCGCTGGCGGATGTCAGCAACGATGCGATTACCGCGATCGACTCGCAGGGCCGCGTCATGCGCTGGTCGCGGCAGAGCGGCGAACTCGATGCGCTCGGCGCTGCCCCGCGCGCGATGTTTTCCGACTACGAAGCCACACAGTTTCGCCAGCAGATGGGGGGAGAACGATTTGAGCGCGTTGCCGGTGCCCCATCCCTGCCCAGCGACCCGGCCCGCCGCATCGAGATGGAATCGGCGCGCATGGCGGAGACCGCGGCCGCGCCGCTCGACCTGAGGAAGAAGCTTGATTGGGCGAGTGTCGATGAGAAGATGGCCTCGGCCAAAGGAGCCCATGGCGTGGTTACGCTGTTCGGCGACAGAAACGAGGCCCGGTTTGTATTGCGCAAACACGGCGATGACGGCCGTGCCGTCGAAAACGTGATGCGTGTCGATGCGTCATGGCTGACACCGGCGCTGACCGCGCAATTGAAGCCGGTGACCGACGCAAAGGCCAAACTTTTCTTCCGCACCAACCCCATCCTCAATCGCGTGGTGGCATTGAATGCGGACGGCCGCCGTGGATTGCTCGCGTTCGATGCCTACTTTCCGCGCGATCCCGACGTGCTGATCAACCCCAGGACGACGGCGTTGGCAAAGCTTGATGTCGCCAGCGGTCGCATCGCGCCGGTCAATGCGGTACCGATCACCGGCAGCATCACCGCCATCGCAATGTCGGCGGATGGCCGGCGTGCGGTCACGGTCAGCGCGTTCAACAAGGCCAAATCCGCCGAGGAGCTGCTCAAGGGTGAGAAGACTCACACCCTGACGCTTTGGGATTTGGATGCCGACATACCGGTCTGGTCCACACCCATCACTTTCCCGTCGTGGCATCTCGCATTCGCACCCGACGGCAAGCATGTGCTGGTGGGGCAGATTCTTTACCGGCTGGACACGGGCGCTGCGGTCCGGCCATTTCCGGGGCCGATCAAGGGTGTCAGTGCGGTTGCGTTTTCAGCCGACGGCAAGCAGCTGGCCATCGGCAGCTACGACCAGCGAATTTATCTGTTCGATACGGCAACCTTTGCTCCGCCGCGTGTGCTCGCCGGGCACTCGAACACCGTCACCGCGCTGCGTTTTTCGGGGGACATGCTGCTATCGGCGGCCGACGACCGCACGCTTCGGCACTGGAATTTGAAGTCGGCAACGTGGACCGCAATGCATGTGTTGTTTGCCAATGCGGCCTGGGTGACCCTGTTGCCAGACGGATACTTCAACGGCCCGCCGGAGGGCATCGATCAACTTGGCGTGCGTCACGAAGGCAGGCTGTTCGACTTGAACCAGTTTTACGACGTGTTCTATCGCCCGGACTTGGTGCGCCGCGCATTGGCCGGCGAGAACATCGGTCCGCTTTCCGGTGACAGCCTGGCGAGCGTGCTGCGGCAGCCACCACCTGCGATTTCGATTTCCATGCCGGTGTCAGCTCAGTCCACTGCAGTATCGCCGCGCCGCGAAATCGAGGTAGCCGTCAGCGCCGCCGGTGGCGGCATTGGCGATATCCGCGTGTTTCATAACGGCAAGCTGGTGCACGCAGATGCGGCGCGGGCGGAGCGCATTGCCGCACTGCCGGGATTGGCGGCAGTTTCCACGGAGGTGGTCACACGCAATCTCGCGGCGCGCGCGAAGACAGGTGCGATCGCGGCGGCGGTTGCCAAATCCGACCCGCAGCGATTGAAGCTGTCGGTTCCTGCCGTGCCTGGTGAAAACGTGATTACTGCGGTCGCCTTCAATCGCGACAATAGCGCACGCAGCCGGGTGGCCAGCACCAGCTTTGTTTCCAGCGTGGCGGCGGCCCCACCTCGCGTTTTTGCGCTCGCCATTGGCATCAACGAATTCCGCAGCGCTGCCGACGAAAACCTGGTCTATGCCGCCGTGGATGCCAAGGACATGCTGAGCTGGTACAGCCGTGTCGCCAACCGTTTGCAACTTGGCCAGCCGCAGCCGCCGGCGATGTTGCTCAATCGCGCTGCTACCAAGGCGGGCATACGCGCGGCAATTGCGAAAATTGCGCGTGAAGCGCGGCCACAGGATGCGCTGCTGCTGTTCGTTTCCACGCATGGCGTGTTTGTCGACAACACCTATGCGCTGGTGACGCACGAGTACAACGGCAAGTTGGAGAACAGCAACCTGATCACCACCAGCGAATTGCTCGACCAGTTGAAGGCGGTGGCCGCACAGCGTCAACTGCTGGTGCTGGATACCTGTCACTCCGGCGGCTTCGACCAGTATCTTGCAGCGCTCTATGACGCGCGGCTCAGCGTCTGGGCACGCAATATGGGCATTCACGTGTTTGCCTCGGCCGGTGCGAAGCAGGGCGCCATCGATGGCTATCGCGGCAATGGGCTGTTCACGCACGTGTTACTGCGCGCGCTGGGCAGCCGCGAGGCCGACAGCAATGGCGACCAGACGCTGTGGGTTTCCGAACTGGGCGCGTATGGCCGCGAGCAGACGGCAAAGATTGCCGCCTCGCTGAACCAGAACCAGGTGCCGACCATCATGCGGTTCGGCAACGACTTTCCGCTGGTGCGGCTGAACTGATCAGCGGCCCATGTCACGGCCAACTCTTTCCCAACTGCCGTACCGCACTCGTGCCGAGTTGTTTACCCAGCTCGCGCAATTGGAGGCATCGGGGCTGCCATTTGCCCGCGCAATTGCGTTGATTGAAGTGGCCGGCGAGGCAGCGCCGCGGTTGCAGGCCATGAGAAAGCGCGCCGAAAAGGGTGAGCCACCGGCGCAGGCCGGGGAAAAGAGCGGGCTCTTCACGCGACTGGAAGCGCGTCTGATTCACGCTGCTTGGAATGCCGGCAGTCCGGCCGGTATGTATCGGCGTCTGGCGGACCTGTACACCGCGCGTGCCATGCAGCTCTCAACCATGAAATCGCGCATGGCGCTGCCGGCGCTGGTGCTGGTGATGGCGCTGTTTATCAAGCCGTTGCCCGCTTTGGCTGGCGGTGCCATCGGCGCCGGCGGCTACCTGCTCGGCATCTTCAAGCCGCTGCTGGCATTGGTATTGATTTACTTCCTGGGACGGATGCTGTGGCGGTATCTGCTTGCCAATGCATCAACATCGACCGCGCCAACTGTGCTCACCGCTCTTCCCCTGTTCGGCAATCTGCTGGTACGCCGCAATGTGCGCGATTTTTTCGAGAGCGTGGCGCTGATGCTGGAGGCGGGAGTTTCAATGCTGGATGCGCTGCCGATGGCGCTGGAGACGATTGAGGTTGGCGCCATCCGCCGCGAATTTGCCCAACTGCGTCCGCGCATCGAGCAGGGACTAACGTTGTCGCAGGCGCTGTCCGGCCTGTCGTACCTGAACCGCCTGGACAGCGCCGCGCGCGCAGTGGAATTTGCCGCCACCGGCGAGCAGAGCGGCACGCTGCCGGAGATGCTGCTGCGTCACGTGAAAATGGAAACCGATACCATCAACGAATTTTTCCGCCAGGCAGCGCAGTGGATACCGCGCGTGGTCTATGGCGCGATCGCGCTGTGGATTGCTTACGGCATTCTCACCGGTGGCGCGTTCATGCCCAAGGTACCGGCGAACCTGTGATCGTCAAAAACCCGGTGGTGGATCGGGCTCGCCGCGCGCCTGCCGCCACACGCGCTCAATCGCGGCCTGTAGCACAAAGCTGGCAAAGGCGATTTGCCGCGTCTTGTCGTCAGCCGCAAACTTTTCCTTCCAGTCGGCCAAGGTGACCCGCTTGCGCGTTTCCTCCAGGCTTGCGCCATCGGCGACCACGGCTTTCACCTCGCGCACCAGCGCCTGCAGCATGGCCTGCACCGCACGCAGGGCCTCGCGATCGCGCTGCACCGGCCCATGGCCGGGCAGCAGCAGGTCGGCGCCGAGCGCATCAACCCGGCCCAAGGTCGCCGCCCACTCCTCATAGTAGGAACCGAAGGCGAACGGTATCGGCAGCACCAGCAAATCGCCGGTGGCGACGATGCGTTCCTTCGGCAGGAACACCACGACATCGCCGCGGGTATTGCCCATCCCCAGCCAGAGAAGTTCGATGCGACGTTCGCCACGCTGCAGCACCAGCTTGTCGACAAAGGTCAGTGTGGGCGGCGATTCCCGCAGG
>JAEUNB010000258.1 GCA_016790625.1 Betaproteobacteria bacterium
CTATAATCGTTCATCGTGAAATTATAGTCGCGCACCGTGACATCGCCATGATCGCCTACGAATACTTCCGCTCTTCCGCCGCTTTCCGCCTGCGCATTGCGCTCAATCTGAAAGGGCTCAACCCCGAGCGGCGCTACATTCACCTCGCCAATGGCGAGCAGCGCAAACCCGAATACCGCGCGATCAATCCACAAGGCTTTGTGCCTTATCTGGTCGAGGACGACGGCTTCGCCCTTTCGCAATCACTGGCCATCATTGAATACCTGAACGAGACACATCCCGAACCGCCACTGTTGCCCAGCGATCCGCGCGATCGTGCCTTCGTCCGTTCGGTGGCACAGATGATTGCCTGCGACATCCACCCGCTTAACAACACCCGCATTCTGAGCTACCTCAGCGATACGCTGAAAGTAAACGACGACGCGAAGAATCGCTGGTATTGTCATTGGGTCAACGAAGGTTTCGTCGCGCTGGAAAAAGTGCTGGAGCGCCGCCCGGTGCAATCGAGTTTCTGTCATGGCGAAACCCCCACGCTGGCCGACATTTGCCTGGTGCCACAGGTCGCCAATGCCAACCGCTTCAAATGCGCGCTCGATGCCTTCCCGAAAATCGTCGGCATCTACCAGCACGCGATGAGCCTGTCCGCGTTTAACGACGCGCAACCGTCCAAGCAACCGGACTACCCCAAGACCGCCTGAATCAAGCCATATCAGGGTTTCCCCGAGGCGCCTGGCTGGGAATTTGTCAACTGTTGCAAACTGTGGGCAAACCCATTGCGGGACGGTCTGCGGCTGGCCGACACTGGCTTCATCGTTATACGAAGCCATGAAGGCCAGCCAATATGAAGACCGCACTCGCTTTTTCCCCAGCTTTTACCGGTACGCCCGAAGACACTCTCTCCGACAAGGTCGAAGCACTGCAATCGTTGCTGCTCAACGATCCGCGCCCGGATGACTCGAACTGGTCTGAACAACTGATTACCGCGCTGGAGCAAGTGGCCGATTTCTCGCTGAACACCGATACCCCGGTACGCGCCCTGTCTCGCAGCTTGCGCGCCTCCAGCGCCCTCTCGAGCTAAGCGAACACCAAAGAACCAGAACTCCAAACCCCAGCATCGGCGCGGTTCTTCAGGCCTTTTCGGCCTGCGAGCCGCGCCAGTGCTGGGGTTCTTTTTAGCCACACTCCGCTACACAGCTTCACCGGCAAGCAACGCAAAATCTTTCCTAAGACAATAACGGCCACTTTTGGCCACAGGGAGATTGCATTGAATAACAGCCTTCACAAGCTGACCACGAGCGCATTCGCGCTCTGCGTTGTACTGACCGCTGCTACCGCCACCGCCCTACCCAATACGCAAGACACCCGCATGCTGGCCGAGCCGGCGGTATCCGCGCGGCACTTGGCATTCGCCTATGCCGGCGATATCTGGGTCGCCAACCTCGACGGTAGCGGCGTAAGACGCATCACCTCCGACATCGGCGAAGAATCTAACCCGGCGTTCTCCCCCGACGGCAAGCTGATTGCGTTCAATGCACAGTACGAAGGCAACATCGACGTTTATGTCGTGCCGACCGAAGGCGGTGTGCCGAAGCGGCTGACCTGGCATCCCGTGCCCGATCTGGTGCAATCGTTCACGCCCGACGGCAAGGCGGTCATGTTCTCGTCCAGCCGCTTCGCGAGCAACAATCGCCACCGTCAGCTGTTCACCGTGCCGATTGAAGGTGGCGTTGAAACCCAGCTTGAAATTCCCTATGCCGCGCGTGCAGCGTACTCGCCCGACGGCAAGCGCATGGCGTACAACCCACTGAACCCGGCGCATTTGCAATGGAAGCAATATCGCGGTGGCTCGTTTGCTCAGATTTCGCTGTTTAGCTTCGCTGACAAGTCGGTGGAAAAAATTCCGCAACCGGCCACACGTGCGAACGACGTCGATCCGATCTGGGCCGGCGACACGGTCTACTTCCGCTCCGACCGCAATGGCGAATTCAACCTGTTTGCCTACGATGCAAAATCGAAGGCAATCACCCAGCTGACAAAGCACACTGACTTTCCGGTGCTTTCTGCGGCTTATGGCGCGGGACGCATTGTGTATGAGCAAGCCGGCTATCTGCACACCCTCGACCTGCGCACCAACGCCAGCACACGATTGCCGATCGGTGTGATTGCCGACCTCGCCGCATCGCGGCCACGCTTCGTCA
The DNA here is from genome assembly GCA_016790625.1 of Betaproteobacteria bacterium. Classification (GTDB taxonomy): domain Bacteria; phylum Pseudomonadota; class Gammaproteobacteria; order Burkholderiales; family Usitatibacteraceae; genus UKL13-2. The sequence goes on from JAEUNB010000258.1 coordinate 2,199, forward strand.
AAGGTGCGCGCTATTTGCGAGGCGCGTCGCTGTCGCCCACCGCCGCCCGGGTGGCCATCGAAGTACGCGGCGAAATCGTCACCGTCCCTGCGGAAAAAGGCGACGTGCGCAACCTCACGAATACGGTTGCATCGCACGAGCGTTCGCCGGCATGGTCGCCGGACGGCAAATTCATTTCCTATTTCTCCGATGAATCTGGCGAATATGAATTGGTGATTCGTGCGCAGGATGGCAAGAGCGCAGCAAGGAAATACAAACTCGCCGGCGCGGGCTACTATGATCGTCCGCAGTGGTCGCCGGACAGCAGGAAGATTGTTTACACCGACAATGCCTTCGGCCTGTTCGTGTTCGATGTTGCGTCCGGCACGTCGAAGAAAATCGCCGCCGAGCCGCTGTACGGCCCGGTCAAGACCATACGCGGATCGTGGTCGCCCGATTCGCGCTGGGTCACGTACACGCTGAATTCGGCAACGTACACGCAGACCGTATATGTCTACTCGGTCGAACAGGACAAGTCCTACTCCATTACCGATGGCTTGAGCGACGTAACCCAGCCGGTGTTCGACAAGAATGGCAAATACATTTACTTCTTCGCCTCAACCAATGCCGGACCGAGCAACAACTGGTTCTCGCTGGAGAACGCCGACAACCGGGTCACGCGCGGCATCTGGCTGGCCGTGTTGCGACGCGATACGCCCTCGCCGCTGGTCAAGGAAAGCGACGAAGAAAAATCCGGCGCCAAGCCGGCGGATGCCAAGGATGGCGACAAAAAAGAGCCGCCGAAGGACGATAAGAAAGACGCCGGCAAGGAAGAGAAAAAGGACGATGCCGCCAAGGCACCACCTAAGCCGGCAACGCCACCGGTTGAACCGGTGCGCATCGATTTTGACGGCATCGCTTCACGCATCGTCGAGGTGCCGGTGCCTGTCGCTGAACTGTCGTCCTTGCAGGCGGGCGCCACAGGCCAGATCTTCTTCATGCGCGACGCCGACGGCAAAAAAGCGTTGCAGCGCTTCGACCTGAAGGATCGCAAGACGGAAACGCTGGTGCCGGAGATAGACGGCTTCGAAGTATCGGGTGACGGCAAGAAAGTGCTCTACCGGCTGAAGGACAACTGGGCCATCGGCTCCGCCACCGGCAAGCTGATTCCCGCTACCGAAGGTCGCCTGAAGATGGACGCGATCGAGGTCAAGGTCGATCCGCGCGCCGAGTGGCCGCAGATCTATCACGAAGCATGGCGCATCAATCGCGACTACTTCTACGACCCTGCCATGCATGGCGCCAACTGGAATGCGATCCGCGCGAAGTACGCCGCTTTCCTGCCGGAACTCTCGACTCGCGCCGACCTGAATCGCGTGATCCGCTGGATGGCCAGCGAGCTGGTAGTCGGCCATAGCTACCTCAACGGCGGCGATACCTTTGTCGAGCCGCGCAATGTTCCCGGTGGTCTGCTGGGTGCCGACTACGATGTGGCCAACGGCCGCTATCGCTTCAAGAAAGTTTATGGCGGCCTCAACTGGAATCCGGAGCTGCGTGCGCCGCTGTCCGAGCCGGGCGTCAACGTCAAGGCCGGTGAATATCTGCTGGCGGTTGAAGGCCGCAATATCGCGCCGCCAGAAAATCTCTACAGCGCATTTGAAAATACCTCCGGCAAGGCAATCGAGATTACCGTCGGGCCGACTGCCGACGGAAAGGGCTCGCGCAGCGTCACTGTAGTGCCCGTCGCCAACGAAGCCGCGTTGCGCAATCGCGACTGGGTCGAAGGCAATATCCGCAAAGTGTCGGAAGCTACCAACGGTCGCGTCGCGTACGTCTACGTGCCCAACACCGCAGGCTTGGGACACACCTACTTCAAACGCTACTTCTTCCCGCAGGCCAACAAGGAAGGCATCATCGTTGATGAGCGCTTCAACGGCGGTGGCAGTGTGGCGGACTATGTCATCACCAACCTGCAACGCCAGGAAATTGCCTGGTGGGCATTCCGCTATGGCGCCGACATGAAGACGCCTTCGGCCTCGATTCAGGGGCCGAAGGCGATGCTGATCGACGAAACCGCTGGCTCTGGCGGCGATTTGCTGCCGTGGATGTTCAAGAAGAACAATCTTGGCCCTTTGATCGGCAAAGCCACCTGGGGTGGACTGGTCGGGATCCTCGGCTTCCCAGTATTGATGGACGGCGGCACCATCACTGCACCTAACCTTGCCTTCTGGACACGAGATGGCGGCTGGGGGGTGGAGAACGTTGGCGTACCGCCGGATATCGAGGTCGAGCAAACGCCGTCAGCAGTTATCGCCGGTCGTGATCCGCAACTGGAAAAAGCTATTGAAGTGGTGATGGCCGAGTTGGCGAAGAACCCACCTGTTACGCCGAAGCGGCCGCCGTTTCCGGTGAAAGTACAGAAGTAGCCGCCATAGCTGCCATGAAACCCGCCTCAAAGGGGCGGGTTTTTTCTTGCGTGCGCGCGCGTGCTGGGGCTGGGCGCAGGAATAGAATCATGATCATTCATGCGTCACGCCGGCATCATCATGAAGCGCTCTACCCGTTCATCGATTCGCTTATTCTGCTTCATCGCTGCACTGCTTACCGGCCTGTTGCCGGCCAGTGCCATCGCGCAATCCAGCACAAACTGGTCCGACCATTGGTATAACGCGAACGAATCCGGTTGGGGCGTCACGGTCACCGACCACGACACCAATGCTTTCGTCGTCTACTACACGTATGCGGGAGATGGCCACAATATCTGGTTCACCATCCCGGGCGGCACGTTCTCCGCCAACCGCTGCGTATTCAGTGGTGCGATGTACCAGACCACCGGTCCCGGCTATCAACAAACAACATTCAATCCTGCACTGGTGGCGATAGTCCCGGCCGGCACCGGCAGCATCGACTTTTGTCCCGCCGCCGCTCCGGCAGGGACGGCCGTGTTCAGCTACACATTGAACAACATCACGCAGACCAAAACCATACAACGCCTTTCCTACGGCAACGCTCCGGTCAGCCTGACCAACGACTACACCGACTTGTGGTGGAATCCGGCTGAATCCGGCTGGGGCATGAACATCACCCAGAAGGGCAACAATATGTTCGTCGCCTGGTACGGCTACGACACCAATGGCCGGCCGCTGTTTGCCACCATGCCAGGCGGCACATTTTCCGATGCACGCACTTTTACCAGCCGTTTTTACACCACTACCGGGCCGTGGTTTGGCTCGACGCCGTTCGACTCATCCCGAGTGGCTGCGCAGGATGTCGGCAGTGCGGAACTGAATTTCCTCAACCGCGACAATGCCACGTTTACCTTCACGATTCGCGGCGTGACACAGACCAAGAACATCACCCGGCAGCGGTTCGGCGGCGATGTTTCCCGCTCTGCCGCCACAAAATACGTTGCCACCGCCGGCAGCGACAGTAACGGCGATGGAACCATCGCCAAACCATGGCGCACCATTCGTCACGGCATCAGCCGACTCGCCGGTGGCGAAACGTTGATCGTGCGCAACGGCGTTTACGAGGGCAAGGACAACTTCATCGACAACGTGCCGAGTGGCACCTCAACGCGACAAACCGTCATCATGGCCGAGGCGCCGATGGAAGTTCGCATCCGCAGCAGCAGCTCCCTGCTGTACTACGACAATCAGCTCAATCTCGCCGGCAACTACATCACGATTGATGGTTTCATTTTCGACATGGCCGGAACCGAGTATCCGGAGTACATCGGCAATATCGATGGAAACTTCAACAAGGTGACACGCTCGATCTTCAAACGCAGCGGCGATATCGATCGCTATGGCGGCCTGTTTTACATGAGCGGCAACGACAATCTGGTCGAAGATGTCGCCGGTAGCGGTGCCTGTCGCTACTGTTTCGCGCAAGGCGGACCAACATCGGCCACCCAACGCAACATCTGGCGCCGCGTGGTCGGCCGGATGGATTATTCAAGCTCCAATCAGCCCAAGGCGACCTTCGCCAGCTATGGCAATGATGATTCGCCGGTGATGCGCGACCATCTTTACCAGAACGTGATTGCCATCGATGGGCAAAATCCCACTGGGCTGGGCGGCGAAGAAAAATACGGCGGCTTTTACACGCCGAAAATCGCCACCAATGTTCGCCTCCAAGGCAGCATTGTGCTGAACGAGGCAGTGACTTACGCCGGACTATTCCTGCGCGAATTCAACAGCCTCAACTCAGCCAGCCACAGTGTGATCTGGGATCTGCCAAACAGTGCCAGCTTCACCATCGGCATCAAAGCCGATCGCGCCGATCACCTGACAATCGGCGGCATCATTCCGTCGGCCGCCACCGATCTCAACAATGACGCAACTTCCTCGCTTATCAAACCCGCGACACGCCCCTCCAATCTGCTTAACAACACACCGGGAGCCGTGATCATCAAACGCTACGGCGTCAGCGGCACACGCTGGGGCGAGCCGGGCTTCGACCAGTTGACCAATGAAGACCTGTGGCCATGGCCGTATCAGGACAAAATCAAGGCGGTGTTCCGCGAGGTCAACGATCCACCGTCAGGTAATCGCCCGACCGGCAACAACACGCGTCGCGGATTCGCCGCAGACGGCAATGGCTTGACCGGACGGCCAATCACTCTCACTTCATACATCTGGGAATATCTGGGCACACCCTGCCCGGCAACCTATTGCCCCTGACGCAGTTTTAGCGCGGCACGCGCACCGTCAAGCAATCGCTCACCAAAAGACGGTTTCGGCCGGCGATGATGCGCCCGTTTGCTGGCATAGCTGTCAGCCGCCATGCGCAATCCCGCGCGATCGATCGTTCTCAGCGAATCGATATCTTCCTCACTCAAGCCTGCTGCGCGCGCGGCGGTCTCCGCATCGCTCAGAAATGTTTCGCGCGCGACCGCATCCGTGTACAAACGAGCGAGGTAAACCTCCAATGTGATCCGGCTCATGCGGCCGCCTTCATCATCGCCGTGCTGGCTCTCCCCCGCGCCAGCGCGGTGCGAGCGGCATCCATCTGGGTCACCAGATGATCGAAGTCCGGATAGAGACCATCGCGCTCGATGATGACATCCAGTGGCTGAGCGACGTGCTGCGCGAGCAATTCCAGCAACCCGAACACATCGCCCGGCACATCATGCACATGGTCATCCAGCAACCGCTGCCGTGTCGATGGCTGCTCTTTGCTGATTGACGGTTCGTCAATCCATTTGCCACCCGAAAGATGCACCTCGCGAACCCGATGCAGCGGGAAGCGCATCAGCAGCTTTTCAGGTTTATCGCCAAAGTTAAGCGCATTGTCGTAGAGATTATGCAGATCTAGTAGCAAACCTTCCCCGCAGGCATTCACAATCTGCGCGGTCCAGCCCGGCTCGTCCCAGCGACTACCGGGCGGGTCGATCAGGGTGGCGATGTTCTCCATCAGTGGCCGCTGACCAACGATCTCGGACACGCGCTCGATATTGGCGATGGCCGCACAGATATTGAGATCGGTGCGCGGCGGCGCGGCGAGGTGGCCGATCTCGATACCGCCGGCGCGTACAAATGCCAGGTGCTCGGACCAGGATTCCGGCTGAAGGGTATTCACCAGCCGCGCCATGTTGTCCATGCGCCACAATTCAACCGCTTCGCTACCCGCCAGCCCCATCGACACACCATGCAGCGTGATGGGTACTTGTGCGGCCAGCGTCTGCAACGGACGCAGCGCGCGCGCATCGCTTTTGAAATAAGCGTCGGCGATGATTTCAAGCAAATCGATCTGGTCGAGATGCGTGAAAATGCCGGCGGCCAATTCTCCGCGCCACCCGATGCCGACGCGGTCTAGGCCAGTTTTGCTTTTAACCACCGCAACCTCCTCCGCCACAACCGCCGCTGCAACTGCTTCCGCTGCTGCAGGAGGAAGACGACGATCCGCACCCGCTGCCGTCGCTGGATCGGGCCGGATAAAGTTTTTCCATGAACGGGAAATGCGCCGCGGGCAATGCTGAAAGCCCGAACACCGCCGCCAGCATCGCAGCTTCGTTGGTTTGACCACCGGCGCGCAGCGTCTTGGCACGTCCTTTCAACCGCGAGAACAGGTCTTTCAAATCGGCCAGCATGGCGTTGCCTCTTCCGGTCAGGCGCCGCTTCCAGATGTAGATCAGGACAATCGCGAAAATGATGGTCAGGAACACCAGGAAGCCAACGTTGTGACGCCCCTGCGAAAACGCGATGCTGATCTTGGTCCAGGTGATTGCACCCATCAGTCCGATTGCCATCAACGCAGGTAACGCGCGCTTGGCGTAGGTCGAAGCATCGGCGATCAAACCGTCTTTCAGTAACGCCTGGCGATAAGAATCGCAGGCGGCCTTGGCACCAGCATCCTTGAACAATTCGTGCGCCTCGCCGGCAGCAAGAAATTTTCGCAGTATCGCTTTCTCGATCGGCCGTTTCACCATCTCGACCGATGCGCTGCTCTTGGTCTTGATCTGTTCGCCATTGGCTTCCAGCAAGCCACGATCGAGCAACGCGACGGTAGCCACGCGCATGGCTTCATTTTCGCCGGCGCGCAGATAAGCAATCAAGTAAGGGTCGGTCAGGTTTTGTGCCGGCGCGCCGTTACTTTCGCTGCTGATAATCCAGCGCCGCAATCCCCATGCGACCAGGATGCCGACGACGAGATAGAAAGCCAGGAAGCTGAAGCCGGTAAGCATGAATGGATTCATGTTGCCCTCCCTACTTCAACTGCTCGGCGCGTTCGCGCAGGCGCCGGGTCAGTTCGATCAGGTGAATCAGCACCGGTCCTGCTTTTCCGGGCGGAAGCTCGCGTGCCTCGCGCGCGGAGGAAATGTCGTGCAGGACATCGATCAATGCCTTGTCACCGAATTCGCCGGTGATTTTTTCCAGTGCCTCCTTGGGCGGCATCGTCGCCTTTCCTTCCAGATGCAGGAGGGACGCCGCGCTGGCACGCAGCGGCCCGGCAGCATCGGCAATCACCAGTGCGAGTTGCTCCTCGCGCAGACTGAGCAGGATATAGCGCTCGCGCAATCGCAATTGCAGGTTCAGCAGAACCTGCTTCAGTCGCCGCACCAGCGCATCCCGTGGTGGATCCACATTGGCGAAAGGATCGCTGCCGTACAGCACCCGGTGCCGCGCGACGATGTCCGCGAACTTGACGGCAAACGCCTCCATTGCCAGCGACACCTCGCTTTCCAGCAGGAACATCGCATGCATTTCCACTGCTGCGCTCGCCATACGCAGCGGCTCACGCAGAGCGTCGGCCTCGGCGGTATCGAAGCGTTTCAACACCAGCAGGATATTGACATCCGAGGTGGCGCGCATCCGGCCTTCGGCGGCCGAGCCGTAGATCACCACCGACATCAGATCATCGCCGAAAGCGGACTTGGCCGCTTCGATAAAACTGTTCAGGCTCTTTTCAACGACGGCAGGCAGATCGTTCATATTCGACATGGCAAGCTCCCGTGGATTGGCGTTGTTGACTTGCTGCTGATGATAGCGCGTAGGGTTTTCACGCGTTTTGGTAGGACTTTCAACTTCTGCCGTGATCGGCTTTGCTGTTTGCAATCTCATGGTTCACTCCTATTGTTGTTATGTTCTGAAACGATGCGGCAATAAAAAAGGGCGCATCAATGGGAAAGCGCCCAATAAAAAAGGGCGCCAATTGGCGCCCTTGGGAGAACCCCGTCGGACGACGGGGCGGGGGAGACACTTCAGTGTGTGGACTTCCAGCTACAGTTGGTTGACGCATTGTTTTTCTTATTGTTGTCATTTGCGCGCAGCTTAGCCCCGAATTATTTCAGCACGATGACAAAAACGAAGTTCGCCAATCGGCAAGACGAAGCATGGCAAAACTCTAGCGCTGGCGCGGCTGCTGGGCCGATATGCCCTGTGAAGCCGCGCCAATGCTGGAGTTTAGTCCCGCAGCGCGGGCTCGACGTATCATGGCGCCATCACTTCGCAGGTATTCCGCCATGACCCAAGCCCGAGTCTTCTTCACCGCATTGAGCCTGATCGCGATCACCGCCTGCACGGCGACCGGTGAAAAAACACCCCCACCCGCACCATCAGTCGAACGTCACGAAGGCTTGCACGCCGTGCTGTGGATGCAGCGATCGCTGGAGTTCCGCGTCGCCGCGCAGCAGATCTATCGCGACGCGATGTCCAAGCTGCCTGCAGCACTGACGAAGCCGGGTACCGCCGCTGCCGAGCAGGAAGGCCAAGCCAATCAGGCATCACTACCACCCGCTGTTGTCGTTGATATCGATGAAACCGTGCTAGACAATTCGCCCTATCAGGCGTGGCGAATAAAGAACGACAGCGAGTTCGAGCCCGCCAACTGGCGGCCATGGGTGCGCAGCTCGCAGGCGGCTGCCATTCCCGGCGCGGTCGAATTCACCCGCGTCGCAAGCGAAGCTGGCGCCCGCGTGTTCTATGTGTCGAATCGCGACTGCCCGAAAGTGGCACCCGCGCCATGCGAGGACAAGGACGCAACTGTCGCCGATTTGAAGCGCAACGGCTTCCCGCTGGTCGATGCCGCTGACGTGATGTTCCGCGGTGAACGCGAAGACTGGAACGGCAAGGAAGCGCGCCGCGCCGAAATCGCCAAACGCTATCGCATCGTCATGATGGTAGGCGACGATATGCGCGACCTGCTGCCCTCGAAGATGGTGGACGACCTGCGCAAGCCTGGAAGCGAAGGCATGCACGCCGCACACGTCGCCAAGATCGGCGTGCGCCTGTTCGTGTTGCCCAATCCGGCCTACGGCGGCTGGGATGACCTGATCGGTGCTGAACGCTGCAAGAGTGGCGACCGCGACTGCACTGCGCGGGTGCTGAAGCGCAAGTACGACGCGCTAAAGACTTTCGAACCGAAAACGCGCTGACCGCTGATCGACTGATTGCGCTGCCGCTACTTTCCCGGCAGCGGCAGGAGCTGCGTCGCCAATACATCGTCCATAATTTTGCGGCCCAGCTTATGCCCGACTTCGATCGAGTTGCGGAAGTGCACGCCGGCCCAGATGCGCGAATAACCCAGCTCGCGGCCCAGGGCCTCGCCGTTGGGCCAGCTGCGCGTCACACCGATGGCGCTGTTGCGCCACGTCAGCGGTACTGCAGCTTCGCCGCTGCCATTGAATGCCTCGAAAAATCGCGCCAATGCACCACCAGCCACGCCGCTGCCTGACGGGTAGTCCGGGTTGGCCGGCGTCTGGATCAGCGCTTCCCATTTGTCATCGCGTAGTGCTGCATCGGCGAACCTGCCGCGAATCGCGTTGTACGGCCGCCAGTAGAGATACTTGTCCTTGTACAGCTCGTAAATCAATCGCGCATCGCTGTCCGTCATACTGAGCAGCGCGTTCATGCGCACCGAATCGAGCAGCGACATCTTGTTCTTTTCAGTGATTGCTTTCAGTAGCGCATTCGAATCGCCGTTCTCGCCGGAATTCCAGAAAATCGCGGCGACAGCCTGATCGCCACTACGGGCTGTGCTGTTGCGCGCACCCAGTGACTTCACTTCTGCCGCATCGCGCTTGGCTGCGGCGCTGGCCGGATCCAGAGGCGGGCCGGGATCGTAGTCGCCCACTTTCGCCAGCGCAAACGGGCGCGTCTTGGTCAGCGCGATACTGGAGCTCATCTTGCGATCCGGGGTGAGCTCGAACACGCCCGCTGCCGGTTCGCGCTTCGCCTGCTCGACGCGCGAAAAATCGTCCTCGATGCGCATGGCGATCATGGCGAGCGCGGCACGCCTGCCGAGCAGTACACCTTTGTTTCGTGCCGCCGCGTCCGTCACCTTGGCGATCTGTTCGCGATAGGTCTTGTCGAGGAGCGCGGTATCGGCGCCGGGCACATTGACCAGGATGGTCTGCATGGCTGAAGCCAGTGCGGCTTCGGGCGACGCATCCGGCACCGTCTCCAACGCCGGACCGGGTGTCGGATAGGCACGATAGCGCGGCGTGATGGCATTCAGCGCATTGAACGCCGCCAGATCGCTCATCACCTGCGCACGCCCCATATGTCCGCGCGGCGCATTGGCGAGAATTTTCGGATTGACATCCTGCCAGTCGAAATAGGCATTGGCTTGCGCGGCGCCCGGCAGCCACATTGCAATGACCGCCAGCCCACGCGCAGCAACAGCGGCCATAAATCGTGTTGTTGTCATTTTGAATTCCTCCCGTTGTGAACCGATGATATGCCGCGCGCCAATTCTTCGCTGGCTTCGCCAATCCCTCAATCAGGATCGGCCAAACCCCTATTTTGAAATATCGCGTCGCAGGCCAGTCACAAATAGTGAACTGCTTCACATTTTTTGCCTGGCAAGTCACGTATCTTTGTTAAATTTTCAGCATATTTGTTAGTTACTTAACACTTCAGAGCTACCAAAATAAGGTAGCCAACGTAGGAATGCACTCATGACTTCGAAAGCCCCGGGTCCCAAGGACCGCATACCGGACTTCCGCCGGCGCCTGCTCGCCAAGCAGGTGGACGAATTGTTCTTTTTCGTTCCTCCGGCCGTCGCGTTTTCCTTTATCGGCTCGATCGCCACGGTGCTGGTCTTTTACGACACCGGCGACCTGCTGCGCGGCCTGGCGTGGTTCATCTACGCGACGCTGGTAACGTTCTTCCGCGGACTGGTGGCACTGGCTTATCGACAGCAAGCCAAGCCGGTAATCAATCCTGCGTTCTGGGGGCGCATGATGTTGATCGGCAATCTGCTGGCAGGCATCCAGTGGGGGTTGATCGGCACCGTGCTGTATCCCGAAGGTCACGGCTATCGCGAGCTGTTCACCGTGCTGGTGATTACCTCCTTTGTCGCCGGTTCCATCACCGCGTTCTCGCCGGTGAAATGGGTGCACATGGCACTGGCGATTCCGGCCTCGCTACCTCCCGCCATCTATATCTTCTTCATGCAGGGTCAACCCAACTGGCTCGGCGGTGGCATGGCACTGTTTTTCATTTTCTGCGTGCTGTTTTTCTCCTGGAAGCAGTACCACATCGTCGCCGCACGGCTGATTGTGGAACTGGATAACGAGGAGCTGCTGAAGCGCTCGCTGGAATCCAATCGCTCGCTCAGCGATACCAATCTGCAGCTGCGCTATCAAAGCGAAAGCGAGCAGCGCGCCAAACAGGAAGCGCGTCACCGCGCCCAACAACTGGGCACCCATGTCGCTCGCACGCTGCTGCCGGTGATAGAAATCGACCGCCACCACAATATCGTCGAATGGAACGAAGCCGCCGAGAAAACGCTGGGTTTCCGCTTCAACGAAGTCAGCGGCCAGCGCCTGACCTCGCTGTTGCTGCCGGCCGAGCGCATGTTGCGCGACCGGCCCGCGCTGGAACATTCCTTCGGCGAGGACCGGGCCAGCAGCATCGATACCGTGATGCAAACCAAACGCGGCACGCGCATGCCGGCGCACCTCTACATCACGCCAATGCGGGTGGAAGACGGCGTGCCGGTGCGGGTTGGCGTGATTGCGATTTTCATGGCCGGCGGCGAGGAGGACTTTGCCAACGCGGCTTAAGCCGCGCTCATTTGTTTCACCGCAACGCGTCACCCGCCACAGCCAGGCTCAACACCCAGCCAACAACCGTTCGCCGATCAACGACAACATGCGAGTTGCCTTCACCTCCTGCATCGACGCCATCAACGACCCCGAACAGAAAGCCTGGATTGCACTGGCCGCGCAGCAGCCGGAGCACATTCTGCTGATGGGCGACTGCATCTATATGGACTACGGCATGGGCGACCACCTGTCCAATGGCGGACCCAGCCAGCTTTCGCTGGCCGACTTCTCCGCACACATGCACGCCAGCTACGCGCGCCAGTGGCGGGTGAAGAACTTCCGCGATGCCATCCGCGGCCGACGCGTCGACGCGATCTGGGACGATCACGATTTCGCCTGGAATAACGGACGCGGCGAAGGTTCCGGCGTGGCCGACGGCAACTATGTGCCGCGCTCATATCGGCGGCTGTCGCGCGCGCTGTTCCAGCAGTTCCGCGAAGTGCTGCGCGACCGTCCCGAGCGCTATCCAGACAATCCGCATGCCGATGGCGATGTGCAGCACGATCTCGGCGGCATCCAGTATTCGATCGACCTGGCACCGGATGTACGCATTCATCTTACCGATGGACGCAGCTTCCGCGAGGCCCCCTCACTGGGGTTTTCGCTGCTGGGCGAAGCGCAATGGAAAGACCTGAAGCAGGCGCTGCATCCGGCCATCGACGGCGCGGCCAACATCATTGTTAGTGGCACCACCATGAACGACTGGCGGCGCTACACCGAACACAACCGCCTGATCGACGCCGCCACCAACGCCAATCTGCTGATGCTGTCCGGCGACATCCACGAATACGGCTTCAATACCCACGGCCGCCTGTTCGAAGCCACCGCCAGCGCGATGGCGCAACCGCCGGGCCTGACGCGTCTGCTAGGCAAAAAAAGTGAGGTATTCGGCATTCTCGATATCGGGGTCGAGGCGCTGCGAGTTGGCCTCTGGCACAAGGGGAAAGAAAAGCGTGCGTGGCGCATTGCGCGCGAAACGTGGGTGGCAATGCCGGCGAAGTGATCGAATTGGCGAGCTAATGTCTAACATCCTCGCGTTCACATAACATGACAAAAAAGAAAAACTTCAAAATTCTGGCCACGCTCATATGCGCAGCCGTACTTACCTCCTGCACATCCTTGCCCCAGTCGGTCTACAACGAACTCAAGTCGCGAGTGACAGCGGGCTCACCGATATTCAACTTCGTCGAGCACTACAGTTTTCTAGGTTTTCACTATGTAGGATCCGGTGGAACTTCAGTTGGCGAAAATATCCTTGCAAATACTGAATGGGTAGAAGCACTTGTTGTAGTTCAAAGCAGCAATAAGGCAACATTTCTCGTCCCAGCGCTGGAAGCTGACGGTTTTCGCAGCTGGCTGGCCAAGCTCGATGCCGGCGGCAAGCAACCCACCGAGATTTTTCAGGAGATGATGATCGCACTCACAGGCGGACTGGATACGGTTTTTCCGGACAATCGCCCGGCATTTTCAGTCGTGTTTCGTTTGCTCCCACCCAAACATCAGTATTCAAGTGGCGACTGGGACTTGAGCACAAAATTGGGGCCTAGGAAATTTCAGTTTCTGGGTCGTCTGCCCGATTACGACAAAACGCCGCCTGAGAACTGGTTTCGCTATCACATGCTGATTGCCGCGCATGAATATGCTCATTCAACTTACTGGGACGCTACGCGCAAGCCAGCGAATGCGAATTCGGACGAGTTTGTTGCTTACACGCTGGAGGCCTGCGCCTTTGTCTGGATGAAGGGCGAGGTACCGCAATACGATAAAGTGCCGGACTACATCAGCAAGGAATTCGGCGAACGGCCAAGGATTTCGGAAACGGTGGCAAAAATGAAGGAATGGGGAAACCCGCCGACCTTGATCGGCAACGCTGTATCCGAAATTGTCTGGCACCGAAATTTCCTGGCAACCAGCCAGATACCAGACCGAAATCAGCAGATGACTCGTCACTGCAAATTGGTTGCATCCCAACTTCTGAATATAGACAACGGGGAAATTGATGTCGAAGTAGAGACCGTCCTGAAAAACAGTTCAGCAACGCTTAACCCGAGAGGCTGAACACTAGTACTGGCGCGCACTTCCAGGCATCTTCCAACTGAAAAGCGCTCCAGTACTTGAGTTTTTCCGATTGCAGTGGCCCTTCCGGCAGTCGCGGTGACAAACGGCTACACCAGCGCACATCAATCGCAGAAATAATAGGCCGGTCCGTAGTGACGTAAGCCCGCCGTTGGGATGCGGCGTGCCGTTAAACACAAAAAGGAGACCTGCCATGTCCACCCGTCGCGATATTCTCGGCCTCGGTGCCACGCTGGCCGCGAGTGCGATG
>JAEUNB010000285.1 GCA_016790625.1 Betaproteobacteria bacterium
AAGAGACCAAGCTAAAGTAATCGTCTCTTTTCAGACCAATAAAAACCCCAGCCGAGGCGGGGGTTGGTATTGGTCTGAAACTTCCTGCGATCAGGCGTAGCTTCTCAATTGCCGTGAGAACTGCTGCAGCTGTGCAATGCCGGTAGCTTCTGCGCGCTTGCACCAGTCTTCCAGCTTGGCAACCAACTCTTCTTTGGAGAGTGTGGAACGTTCCCACAGCTTCGCCAGCTCTTGACGGAACGCGTAAATGGTTTCCAGCTTGTTACTGTGTTTCAACGTTTCTTGAAGCGAGGCACGATGCTCGGCACTCAGTTGCTCGGCATCGCTGCGCAGCCAGTGGCGGAAATTTCGCACAGCCTTTCCTTGGCGCATCGTTGCCAATGGTGAACTGCCGTTTTGGCGCAACTTGGCAATTTCTTCTTTGCAGGTTGATTTCAGCGTTTTGGCGTACTTGGTAACGATTTCGTAGCGATGTGCGATCACGGCCTGTACCGTTTCGGCATCGCAAACCACCTTGTTCATGTCGAAACGCGGACGCGGCGCCACTTTCTTGATTGTCGCCAAGCCGAAGAACTTAAGGATGTTGATGTACAACCAACCCAGATCGAACTCGTACCAGCGCATTGAAAAGCGTGCCGAAGTTGGGAAGGCGTGATGGTTGTTATGCAACTCTTCGCCGCCAATCCAGAACGCGATCGGCGTGATATTGGTGCTGGTGTCGTTGACGGTGTAATGGCGATAGCCCCAGAAGTGGCCAATGCCGTTGATGATGCCTGCGGCATGGAACGGAATCCACGCCATTTGGACTGCCCAGATGGTTGCGCCTATCGGTCCGAACAACAGCAAATTGGTTACCAGCATCAGGCCGGCGCCTTGCCAGGAGAAGCGCGAATAGACATTGCGTTCCATCCAGTCGTCTGGCGTGCCGTGGCCGTATTTTTCCATGGTTTCAGCGTTCTTCGATTCGGCACGATAGAGCTCGGCGCCTTCGGCTAGCACCTTCTTGATGCCATAGATCATCGGGCTATGCGGGTCTTCGGCGGTCTCGCATTTGGCGTGATGCTTGCGATGGATCGAGACCCATTCCTTGGTCACCATACCGGTAGTGAGCCACAGCCAGAAACGGAAGAAATGACTGGGAATCGGATGTAGATCGAGCCCGCGATGCGCCTGTGCGCGATGCAGAAAAATAGTTACCGATGCAATGGTGACGTGCGTCAGCGCGAGGGCAACGACGATATAGCCCCACCAAGGGAGATCAATGAGACCGGTTGCCAGAAAGTCGGAAATATTCACTTATGAGTGCTCCAGAAGGGAATCGGTATTTTTATTGGCCTATATTTTACGACGAATCGGCAAATGGTAAGCGAGAAGTCTCTAAATCAATGATTTCAAATGAAATTATGGCGTTCTGTTGCTATTCAAGCTTGGCTCGGGGTTAAGCGCCGAGAGTATGCGAACTTCCCGCTGCGGATACGGCACCTCAATGTTCTGCGCCTGAAATGCGCGCCACACGTCGAGCAAAATACTGGAACGTAGTGATCCTTGTCCCTGTTCCGCATCGTTAATCCAAGTCGTAAGTTCGAGCTCGATGCCATTGTCACCCAGGTTTTTCAAGGTTACGCCGGGCTCCGGCTTAGTGAGGACGCGCGCTTGGCCTCGGCCTGCGGCGAGCAGAATCGACATCACTTTGTCTACGTCCGACTGATAGGAAACGGTCACCGAAGTCTTCACCGCCGCGACTTTGTCCGAATACGAGTGGTTGAGGACCGTGTTGGAAATGATGCTGTCGTTCGGAATGATGGACTCGGTTCCATCGAGGCCCTTCAGTACGGTGTAACGCGCCTTGATGTCGACTACCACGCCGTGGCGATCAGTGATCGTCACCAGATCACCCGGGCGAATCGAACGGTCGAGCAGGATGACAAAGCCGCTGACATAGTTGCTGGCAATTTTCTGTAGACCCAAGCCAAGACCGACGCCGAGCGCACCACCGAACACTGACAGCACCGTGATGTCGATCCCCATCAGCGGTAGTGCAATCAGGATGGCCAGCACGATGGCGACCGCGCGAACCACCTTGCCCGAAAACACCCGCATGCTGCGGTCGATGGACTCGGTCTCCATCAGGCGTTTCTCGATGATGCGCGAGATGGCCAGCGCTACGAAGACGGTGAAAATTGACCAGAACAACGCTTGAAATACCACCAGCATGGTGATGGTCTGCTTGCCAACGACGAACTTGACATCGTTGAGGGCGTCCGCAATATCAGGCAATACACCAGTGAGATAGAGTGCGACGATGCCCCATACGCCGAATCCGATGAAACGTTCGGACGCCTTTAACAGCGGGCTCGGCGGAATCAGATGACGCAGCAAGTAAAGCGCCAGCCGGATAGCGACGTAAGAGACGATCAGCGGAATGGCGATGTTCAACAGCGGAACGGGTTGCCACTTGGCCAGTGTAAATTTACCCAGCCAGACAAAAACCAGCGCGAAAAGCGGCAGCACCAATCTGTGTACGCTGCCTGCACCGATCTTGAGTGCGCCGGGTTCCAGGTCAGCAGGCAATCGTGCACGAATGGCGCGGGCAACCAGCCATGCCAACGCGTAGCCGCCAACGACCACGCCAATCTGCCACCACGCTCGAACGGTTTCGAGCTGCCCTAATAGTGTTTCAAAGTCAGCAGCAAGCTGCATCGGCTATTTGCGGCGTTCCATCACTGCCGCGAAGAATCCATCGGTGCCGTGTTGCTGGGGGGACAAGCGGAAATAGTCACCCATGTCCTTGAGCGGCCACTTCAGGCGGCTTACTACCTTCGAAGCCGGGACCAACTCGAATTCGGCGTTGCCAGCGAGGAATTTTTCGACGATCTGCTCGTTTTCTTCCGGAAGAAAGCTGCAGGTTGCGTAGACCAGACGAGCGCCCGGTTTAACAAGCCGCGCGGCGGACTTGAGAATCGCCGCTTGCTTCACATTCAATTCGAGCAGGCTTTGTTCGGACTGGCGCCACTTCAGGTCCGGGTTGCGACGCAACGTGCCCAAGCCGGTGCACGGGGCATCGACCAGAACACGGTCAATCTTGCCGGCCAGACGCTTGATGCGCGCATCGTTCTCGGACTCTATTTTCTGCGGGGTGATATTCGACAAACCCGAGCGCTTCAAGCGTGGTCCGAGATTGGTCAATCGCTTTTCCGATACGTCGAACGCATAAACGCGTCCGGTGGATGCCATCGCCGCCCCCAGCAGTAGCGACTTGCCGCCGGCGCCGGCGCAAAAATCGACCACCATCTCG
>JAEUNB010000289.1 GCA_016790625.1 Betaproteobacteria bacterium
TGTGGTGAGAGAGAGGCGTGATGCACAATCAAGCGCAAGCCGTTGGGTGTGAGTTGAAAAACGTTTGTTGCCAGCACCGGCGTCAGCTTGGACTGCGGGACGGCGGATTGAAAGGTTTCGTACACGCTGTGAATTGCCAGCGTCTGGCCTTCGTGTTTGCGCAGCTCGCTGACCTTCAACTGGCCATTCGGACCGTGGGAAAAGATCTCGGCAAAACTTTGCCGGATCGCAGTCAAGCCCGCCAGCCTGGGGCCTTGTGGATGAATGCAAACGACATTGGACTCGTCTGCCCAGACCGCCATCATCAGATTCAGATCGGCGCGCTCGAAGGCATCGTAAAACGCCGCTTCGCAATCCGAGGGCGTGCTGAAGAGTTTCATCGTCTTTTTGGCCATGCGCGATGATACCGTCTCGCGGCCTGAACGAGAGTTACCTGTCGATACAAAAAATGTCGCGCGATTGGGCGTAAACTTTCCAAGCCATCCCGGCAACAGCGCTTCCTTGCACGCAATGTAATGCAGGGCGGCGAATGCCCTCTTATTCCCTTCCCCGATGGAGCAAAACATGATCCGCTTTAGCGTCAATGGCGAGCGTATTGAAACCAGTGTTGCAGGAGACACCCCGTTGCTGTGGTTCCTGCGTGACAATCTCGAGCTGACCGGCACCAAGTTCGGCTGCGGCATGGCCCTGTGCGGTGCCTGCACTGTGCATGTCAATGGCGAGCCTACCCGTGCCTGCGTCACGCCAATCTCCACACTGGCGGGCAAGAAAGTCACCACCATCGAGGTGATCGGCAAGAGTCCGATCGGCAAGAAAGTGCAGGACGCATGGCTGTCGGAGGATGTTGTGCAGTGCGGCTATTGCCAGTCCGGACAGATCATGGCGGCGACGGCGTTGCTGACCAAGACCAAGGCCCCTAGCGACGCGCAGATCGACGCGGCGATGAGCGGAAATATTTGCCGCTGCGGAACCTACAACCGCGTGCGTGCTGCGATCAAGGTGGCCGCCGGCGCAAGCAAACCGGCCGCGGCACCTGCAGCAAAGCCCGCCGCCAAGGCTAAAGCGTGAGGAGCCGGCCATGAAACAACTTGCACGCAATGCCAGCGTTTCCACCACTAGCACCGCAACATCGCGCCGCGATTTTCTCAAGGCATCCGCAGCGACCGGCGGCCTGGTGATCGGATTCAATCTGTTCACCGGCAACCGCATTGCCCATGCTCAGGCTGCGCCACCGGTCGTACCTCCCAACGCCTTCCTGCGCATTGCGCGCGATGGCTCGGTGACGGTGCAGGTCAAGCACCTGGAGTTTGGCCAGGGCGTCATGACCTCGCTGCCGATGATGGTGGCCGAAGAGCTCGATTGCGACTGGAGCAAAGTGCGCTCGGAGCTGGCACCTGCCGCGCCGCAATACGCGCACACCATGTTCGGCATGCAGATCACCGGTGGCTCTTCGTCGGTGGTCAATTCGTTTACCCAGATGCGTACGGCCGGTGCGATGGCGCGTTCGATGCTGATCAGCGCGGCCGCGGCGCAATGGAAGGTCGACCCTGCGCAATGCAGCACGGCTAATGGCTCCGTCATCGGCCCGGGCGGCCGCAAGGCGGGCTTTGGCGAATTTGCCGACGCCGCAAATGCCTTGAAGGCGCCCGAAAAAGTCGCGCTCAAGGACGCCAGGGATTTCAGGATCATCGGCAAGCCGACGCGGCGCATCGACGCACCGGCCAAGGTCAATGGCACCGCGAAATTCGGCCTGGATGTGACGCCGAAAATGATTCCCAACCTGCATACTGCTGTGGTCAAGCACCCGCCGATGTTCGGCGCGCGCGTGGCCAAGATCGATGCCTCCAAGGTCAATGGCCTGCCGGGCGTGACCCATGTGGTGCAGATTTCGAATGGTGTCGCCGTGGTGGCGAAAAATTTCTGGGCGGCGAAGAAAGGCCGCGACCTGCTGCAGGTGACCTGGGATTTCACCAACGCGTCCAAGGCCAGCAGTGCCGATTTGAAGAAAGCCTATCGCGACCAGATGCAGAAGCCTGGCGCGGTCGCCAAAGCGGGTAATGCCGATGCGGTGAAGACGGCCGCCAAAAGTGTTACTGCCGAGTACGACGTGCCTTTCCTAGCCCATGCGCCGATGGAGCCGCTTAACTGCACGGTCGAATTCAAGGGCGATGGCTGCGAGATCTGGGTCGGTTCGCAGTTCCAGACCGTCGATCAGGGCGCAGCGGCCAAGGTGGCGGGACTGAAGCCCGAGCAGGTCAAGCTCAACACCATGATTGCCGGTGGCGGCTTTGGCCGGCGTGCCAATCCGGCGTCGGACTACATTATTGAGGCTGTCGAAATCGCCAAGGAAGCCAAAGTGCCGGTCAAGACGGTGTGGACGCGCGAAGACGACATCAAGGGCGGCTACTATCGCCCAATGTATGTACACAAGGTTTCAGCCGGCCTCGATGCAGCCGGGAAAATTGTCGGCTGGGATCACACTGTTGTTGGCCAGTCGATCATCGCCGGTACGCCGTTCGAACCGTTCATGGTGAAAGACGGCGTGGATGCCACCAGCGTCGAGGGAATCGCCGATACGCCGTATGACATTCCCGGCATGCGCGCGACATTGCATAGCACCAAGGACGGCATTCCCAGCCTGTGGTGGCGCTCAGTGGGACATACGCATACCGCGTTCGTAATGGAAACGATGATGGACGAGCTGGCCAAAGCGGCCGGACAGGATCCGGTGGAGTTTCGTCGTGGCTATCTGGCCAAGCACCCACGGGTGCTCAAGGTGCTGAACCTGGCGGCGGAAAAATCCGGCTGGGGTAGCAAGCCGGCAAAGGGCGTAGGGCGCGGCATCGCGGTGCACGAGAGCTTCGGCAGCGTGTGCGCGCACGTCGCGGACGTGAGCATCGACAAGGGGCAGATCAAAGTGCTGAGAGTGGTTTCGGTGATCGACTGCGGGTTGGTGGTGAATCCACTGACCGTGACCGCGCAGGTCGAGAGTGCGACGGCGTATGGCTTGTCAGCCGCGTTGTATGGACAGGTGACGCTGAAGGATGGCGAAGTCGAGCAAAGCAATTTCCACGACTATCCGGTGCTGCGGTTAAATGAAATGCCCAAGATGGAAGTGCATTTCGTCGAAGGTGGAACCATGCCGACCGGCGTGGGCGAGCCCGGTACGCCGCCGGTGGCGCCTGCGGTGGCAAATGCGGTCTTTGCCCTGACCGGCAAGCGGTTGCGGGAGATGCCGTTCAAGGTTTGAGCGGCCGCATAGTTACAGAAGAAAACAAAAAGCCGGCGGAAATTTTCGCCGGCTTTTTTTCTGTTTCAATCGAGTTTGCTAGCGTCGCGTTCCCGTTTTCCCGGGCGCCCGCTTTTTTGGGGCAATCGCCTTCCTGTCCTGCGGTGCCTGTGCCCAATCGACGCGGCTCATCAGCCAATCGCGAAACTCGACAATCTTGCGGTGCTTGGCGTGCTGCTCAAGGCACACGAGGTAATAGCCGCTGTTGGCTTCGACTTCGATGTCGAAAAGCTTCACCAGGCGTCCCTCTGCAATGTCGGTTGCGGCCAGCGAGCGGCGGGTGAGGGCGATGCCCTTGCCTTCGATTGCCATCTGCAGGTTCATCGACGCGTCATTGAATTGCACGCCGGTGACTTTGGGGGTGCCTGTCAAACCTGCCTTGGCGAACCACCGTTCCCACATGCCGGTTTCGGTGTGAAACAGCGGCAAGGATTCAATTTGCGATGGCTCGGCCGGCAGGCGGCCACGGCGGAAGTTTGGGCTGCAGACAGTGAAATACATGTCGCCGCCGATGAATTCATGATGCACGCCCGGCCATGGTGGCTGGCCATAGCGGATCGCGACATCGACGCCATCGGTGGTGAAGTTGGAGCGCGACTGCGTCGCCTCCACCGACACGACATACTCGGGGTGGGTGTTTAGGAACTCGCTGATGCGTGGCATCAGCCAGCGGCTGGCGAACGAGGGGACGGTGCTGATGGTCAATCGGTGTTCGCGTGCGGCAGGACTGATGGATTCGACCGCATCCGCGAGCTGCTTCAAGGCAACGCGCACCTGCTGCGCCAGCGCGCTCCCCTCCGGCGTCAACACGACGCGCCGTCCGGTACGGGCAAACATCGCCACCCCCAGGTGACTTTCCAGTGAGCGGATTTGATGGCTGACCGCGCCATGCGTGACGTGCAACTCCTCGGCGGCAGCGGAGAAGCTCTCAAGCCGCGCAGCGGCTTCCAGTACGGGCAGGGTTGAGAGTGGGGGCAGGCGTTTCATGGCTGTATGTTATTTTTTTTCATATGTTGTGTCAAAACATATCCTTTGTACTGCAGCCAAGCCGTCTATAAATTCTCTGCTGCAACGAACAAATCGTTGCCAGGTAATCAACAAGTTTGATTCACAAATATGGTGGTACGGAAAGGCGGCAGGAAAATGAAGACGATGGCAATGGATCTGAATACGGGTTCGCGGGTGCGCATGACGCTGGAGCGCCAGCAGACACTTTCAACCCGGGACGCATACGGCATGGCACTGGAATGCCTTAGCGGCAGTCTGTGGATCACATTCGAGGGCAGCAACGACGATTACTTTTTGCGGCCGGGTGAGCGCCTGCCGTTGAGGTCGCGCGGCAAGATTGTGATTCAGGCGATGGAGGGCGGTGATTTCGTATTCTTCCCACCAGCGGCCGATTTGACCGCCAGGCCAGCCAGTGACCCCGCAATGAGTTTGGCCGAAACCTCGGCTCAGTGTTGGCGCAACTTCATCTCGGGCGTGTCAGCACAGCGCTTCAATCTTGATGCGCCGTTGTAAGCCGTATACGAGCTGACTCGGAAAACTCCAGCATTGGCGGGCTTTCGCGGGCTTTTTCGGCCGGAAAGGCGCGCCAGTGCTAGGGTTTTATTTCCCGGTAACAATTTCCGTTCATCTGCTGGAGCGCAGATCAGGTTGAACGAAGTTATCATGCGGAAATGCAATCCCGACGAATTGAATCAGAAGCAAAAACTCAACGAGCCAGCGCGGCACCCCAGCGTGGTTTTACGCTGATAGAGTTGGTCATCGTCATCGCGATCATCGCGATTCTTGCGATCATGGCGATCCCGTTTTTTGCTGGCAGGGCCGCACGTGAGCAGATCAAGGAAAGCAGTGAGCTGGTTGAGTTCGCAAAGAAAGCCGTAACTGCCTATTACAACGAAAGCAAGGAGCGGCAGGTTCCCGCCAATAACGAAGCGGCCAAGCTGCCGGCGGCGGACAAAATTGTCGGCAACTACGTGAGCTCGGTGACGGTGAAGGATGGTGCGGTCAACGTGAAGTTTGGCAACAACGCGCACCCCGATATCAAGGGAAAGGTGCTGACTTATCGGCCAATTGTTGCGGTGACCGCAGCAAACGAACCCAAGGTGCCGATGTCCTACTCGTCGTCGTCCTGGCTTTGCGCCGGGAAGAAGGTGCCGGAAAAGATGGAGGTGGTCGGCACCAATGTCACCGACGTTCCTCCGGCGGCGTTGCCACTGGAATGTCGCTAGCGCGTCCTACCTGAGTGATGCGTTCAGTTTTTCCAACGCTCCCGCGCCCGGGCAAAGCTCTGCCGTGTTCAACTGATTGAACGCACCAGATGCCGTATTGAGGTGCGCATGCAGGTCCTCAGGCTCTTCATCAAGGTATAGCAAGCCGGTCACAACTTCTCCCGCCGCCTGGCGCTCCTGAATGTAGTTCATTGCCGCGATGCGATTGCTGGCGTCGTAGTTCTTGTCCAGCTTGCGCAATAGCAGGTAGCTGCCGTCGTGTTGCTGTACGGTGGTCACTTCGCCTTCCGGATACTGCACGGTGATTTCTTCGCGCTTTGGCATGAAGTCCAGACGATTGACCGCTTCGTTGTGTTCGCGGACGTGGTCGTAGCTCTTGGTGCTGCCGGCATGATTGTTGAACGCAACGCAGGGGCTGATGACGTCGATGAATGCGGCGCCCTGATGCGCAATGGCTGCCTTGATCAACGGTACCAGTTGCTGCTTGTCCCCGGAAAAGCTGCGGCCGACAAAGGTGGCGCCGAGTTGCAGCGCTAGCGAAGCCAGGTCAATCGGCGAATCGCTGTTGACCACGCCGCGCTTGGATTTCGATCCTTGGTCAGCCGTGGCGGAGAACTGGCCTTTGGTGAGTCCATAAACGCCGTTGTTTTCGACGATGTAGGTCATGTTCACGCCGCGCCGCATCACGTGCGCGAATTGGCCCAGGCCGATGGAGGCCGAATCGCCGTCCCCCGAAACACCGAGATAAATCAGTTCGCTGTTGGCGAGATTGGCGCCGGTGAGCACCGACGGCATGCGGCCGTGCACGGTATTGAATCCGTGTGAGTTGCCAAGGAAATAGGTCGGCGTTTTCGACGAACAGCCGATGCCGGAAAGCTTGGCCACGCGATGCGGTTCGATATCCAGTTCCCAGCAGGCCTGGATGATGGCGGCGGAAATCGAATCGTGTCCGCAACCGGCACAAAGCGTGGAAACTGTGCCTTCATAGTCGCGCCGCGTATAGCCGACGTTGTTGACGACCAGCGTGGGGTGGTGCAGTTTGGGCTTGGCGATATAAGTCATTCGGCGGAGTCTCCTCGCACGGTTTTCCTGAGCGGCGTCACGTTGAGCGTGCTGGCCGTCTGTGAAATTTCCTTGACGATAAAGCGCGCGGTGATCGGCGTGCCGTCATAGTGCAGCACCGGGATCAGCTTGGCCGGGTCGATGTTCAGTTCATTCACCAACAGGCCGCGCAATTGGGCGTCGCGATTCTGTTCGACCACGAACACCTGTTCGTGCGCTTCAATAAAGTCCTCCACCGCGCTGCTGAACGGGAACGCGCGGACGCGTAGCGTATCGATGTGAACGTGATCCGCTTCGAGCAACTCCATCGCTTCCGCCATGGCTGGGCTGGTGGAACCGTAAAAGATGACGCCGAGCTTGGTTTTCTTCGATGCATTTGCGGTGATCGGCTGCGGAACCAGATCCTTGGCGGTCTCGAACTTGCGTAGCAGTCGCTGCATGTTTTCCACGTAGTCCGGTCCCGCTTCGCTGTACTTGGCGTAACGATCCTTGCTGGTGCCGCGCGTGAAGTAGGCGCCCTTGGTGGCGTGGGTACCGGGATAGGTGCGGAACGGAATGCCATCACCATCGACATCGAGGTAGCGGCCAAATTCCTTGCCTGCTTCCAGTTCGGCCTCCGTCATGACCTTGCCGCGGTCGTGCTGGCGCTTGTCGTCCCATTCAAACGGTTTGCACAGGCGCTGGTTCATGCCGATGTCGAGATCGGTAAGCACGAAAATCGGCGTCTGCAAGCGATCAGCCAGATCGAGCGCCGTCGCCGACATCTCGAAGCATTCCTTGGGGTCTTCAGGAAACAGGAGCACGTGTTTGGTGTCGCCATGTGACGCGTAAGCGCAGGACAGCACATCCGACTGCTGGGTGCGAGTCGGCATGCCGGTGGATGGGCCGCCGCGCTGCACGTCTATGATGGTGACCGGAATCTCGGCGAAGTAGGCAAGGCCGATGAATTCCTGCATCAGCGAAATGCCCGGCCCGGAGGTGGCGGTGAACGCACGTGCACCATTCCAGCCCGCCCCCACCACCATGCCGATTGAGGCCAGCTCGTCTTCGGCTTGCACGATGGCAAATTTGTGCTTGCCAGTGTCCGCATCGACGCGGAATTTCTGGCACCACTTGGTGAATCCTTCGGCAACTGAAGAAGAGGGCGTGATCGGATACCAGGCGCAGACCGTTGCGCCACCGTACACGCAACCGAGTGCGGCCGCGCTATTGCCCTCGACGAAGATGCGATCACCCACCGCATCGCGTCGCTCAACCTTGAGGCCGATTGCAGGCAAATGCTGCTCCGCGTAGTCGCGCCCAAGATGCAATGCCTTCTTGTTCGAATCGAGCAGGCGCTCCTTGCCTTTGTATTGCTCGCCGAATAGCTTTTCAATCGCTTCAGCCTCAATGCCCAGCAGAAACGACAGCGCTCCCAGGTAGATGATGTTCTTCATCAACTGGCGTTCGCGTGCTTCGGCATAGGTGGTGTTGCTGATCTCGGTCAGCGGCATGCCGATGACGGTGATGTCCTCGCGGAATTTCGATGACGGTAACGACTTGGAGTTGTCGTAGAACAGGTAGCCGCCCGGCTCGATTTCCTTGACGTCGGCGTTCCACGTCTGTGGATTCATGGCCACCATGAAATCGACGCCACCGCGACGTCCGAGATGCCCCTTTTCGGTGACGCGGACTTCGTACCAGGTCGGAAGTCCCTGGATATTGGAGGGGAAGATGTTGCGCGGGCTGACGGGTACGCCCATGCGCAGAATCGATTTGGCAAACAGTTCGTTGGCCGAGGCGGAGCCAGAGCCATTGACGTTGGCAAACTTGACGACGAAGTCGTTTACGGAGGCGATTTGCTTCATTCCGCAGCCTCCCGCACGGGTTCGACCGGCGCTTTCTTGCGGCAGCCCGGTCCGGCCTGGGTCGTGTGCAGCAGGAATTTCTGCATATCCCAGGCGCCAGTGGGGCAGCGTTCGGCGCACAGGCCGCAGTGCAGGCAAACGTCCTCATCCTTGGCCATGATGCGGCCGGTTTTCACCGTATCCGATACATACAGATCCTGTGTCAGGTTGAGTGCTGGTGCTGACAGGCGAGCACGCAGGTCCTGTTCCTCGCCATTGGCGGTGAAGGTAATGCAGTCCATGGGACAGATATCGACGCAGGCGTCGCATTCGATGCAGAGCCGGGGTGCAAACACCGTTTGCACGTCGCAGTTGAGGCAGCGCTGCGCCTCCGAAAAGGCGAGCTTGCGATCAAAGCCCAGTTCAACTTCAACCTTGATGCTCTTCAACGCAATAGAAGTTTCCTTCAGTGGTACCTTGTAGCGCATGTCCGCCGAGATATCGTTGTCGTAGCTCCACTCATGGATGCCCATTTTCTGGCTCATCAAATGAACCATTGGCGGCGGACGATCGGCGACATCCTCGCTTTGGCAAAACTTGTCGATCGAGATCGCTGCTTCGTGACCATGAGCGACAGCCCAGATAATGTTTTTCGGACCAAATGCGGCGTCGCCACCAAAAAATACTCTGGGCAAAGTCGATTGATGCGTGATCTTGTCAAGGATCGGCATGCCCCACTCATCAAAGTCGAGCCCCAAGTCGCGCTCAATCCACGGGAATGAATTTTCCTGACCCACCGCGACCAACACGTCATCGCATTCGAAGTGCACGTCGGGCTCGCCGGTCGCTACCAGCTGGCGCCGACCTTTTGCGTCCTTTTGCGGAGCAACCTTTTCAAAAGTAACGCCAGTCAGTTTGCCATCGCTGTGTGTAAACGCCTTGGGCACCAGATAGTTGTGAATCGGGATGCCTTCGTGCATGGCATCTTCCTTTTCCCACGGCGACGCTTTCATTTCCTCGAAGCCGGAGCGCACGATGACTTTGACGTCGTCGCCCCCCAGCCGGCGGGATGAGCGGCAACAATCCATTGCTGTATTGCCGCCGCCCAGCACGATCACGCGCCTGCCGATCTTGCTGGTGTGTCCAAATGACACGCTGGCCAGCCAGTCGATACCGATGTGGATATTGGCGGCGGCTTCCTTGCGCCCTGGTATGTCCAGATCGCGACCACGTGGTGCGCCGGACCCGACGAACACGGCGTCATAGCCTTCCGCCAGCAGCGATTTCATACTGTCGATGCGGTGGCAACTCTTGAATTCGATGCCCAGGTCAAGGATGTAACCGACCTCTTCGTCGATCACCGATTCCGGCAGGCGAAACTTGGGAATCTGGCTGCGGATCATGCCGCCCGCCCGCGTATCGCCATCGAATACCGTGACCTGATAGCCGTGTGGCGCGAGGTCGCGGGCCACGGTCAGCGAAGCAGGGCCGGCACCCACACAGGCAATGCGCTTCCCATTCTTTTTTGCCGGCGGCTGCGGCAGGCGATCGCGGATATCGTCCTTGTTGTCGGCGGCCACGCGTTTCAGTCGGCAGATCGCGACCGGTTCGGGTTTTTCCGCGTTCTCCTCTTCGACGCGTCCGCGGCGGCAGGCGGGCTCGCAAGGGCGATCGCAAGTGCGGCCCAAAACGCCTGGGAAGACGTTTGAGCGCCAATTGATCATGTAGGCATCGCTGTAGCGGCCTGCGGCGATCAATCGGATGTATTCGGGGACAGGGGTGTGGGCCGGGCAGGCCCACTGACAATCAACGACTTTATGAAAATAGTCGGGTCGGCCAATATCGGTCGGCTTCAACAGGCTCCTCCAGTTCACGGTGGACTGCTACGGTTCCCTTCATACGCCCCGTTGCCGTAGCTGGCTCGCGGTAGCCGGGGAACTCGCGATATGCGACGCATGGTACAGGCAGCGCTGATCAAAGCAAAGTGCGCTCTATATTGCGGTGCAGCAGAA
>JAEUNB010000314.1 GCA_016790625.1 Betaproteobacteria bacterium
TCCAGACGGCGTATGAAAGTATTCGCCCGCGTGTCGATGCCAAGGTGCCGGCATTTTTTGGCCGCGTACCGAAGATGGCGTTCGAGATTCGTCCGGTCGAAGCATTTCGCGAAGTCTCGGCAGCGCCAGCCCAGTATTCGAACGGCACGGCAGACGGATCGCGCCCCGGTATTTTTTATTACAACGCCTATCAGCCGGAAACACGCACCCGCTTTACCACCACCGCCTTCTTCGTGCATGAAGCGATACCCGGTCATCATTTCGAAACCAGTCTGAAGATCGAGCATCCGTCATTGCCGGCGTTTCGCAAGTTCGGTGGTAGTGGTGCCTACAGCGAAGGCTGGGGCCTCTACTGCGAAATGCTGGGTGAAGAGATGGGTCTGTATGACGACCCGTGGCAGTACATCGGCCGCCTCTCGGCCGAAATCTGGCGCGCGGTGCGGCTGGTGGTCGATACCGGCATGCACACCAAAGGCTGGACACGCGAAAAAGCGATCGCCTATTTCCTCGAGAACGTGCCGCAGGGCGAGATTGTCGCCACGCAGGAAGTGGAGCGCTACATCGGTGTCCCCGGCCAGGCGCTCAGTTACAAGATCGGCGAGATCAAGATTCGCGAGCTGCGCACGCGCGCGGAAAAAACACTGGGCAAGAAGTTCGATATCCGCGAATTCCACGATGAAATCCTTACGCATGGCTCAGTACCGCTTGCCGTGCTGGAGGCTTCGGTGGATCGATGGATTGCGGCGAAGCGCAAGCAATAGCCTCCGTTGCCTTGCAGCGATATGAACATACCCGCACAAATAAAAAACTACATCGATAGCCAGCCGGTAGCAAAAGCTGCCGACATGCAGACCCTGCATCGCCTCATTCAGAAAGCGATGCCGGCCTGCAAACTATGGTTCCTCGATGGAAAAAACGCCGAAGGCAAAGTCGTTTCCAATCCGAACATCGGCTATGGATTTCAGGTAGTGAAATATGCCGATGGAACCGCCAAGGAGTTCTATCAGATTGGCCTGAGCGCAAACACCACCGGAATCTCTGTCTACATCCTCGGTATAGAAGACAAGAAATATCTGGCCGAAACCTACGGCAAGAAAATCGGCAAGGCGAGCGTGACCGGTTATTGCATCAGGTTCAAAGCGCTGAAGGATATCAGCGCCGATGTGCTTGAAGCGGCGATACGGGATGGGGTGCAGGCGTCGGCACACTAGCGCAATGAAACCCCAGCACTGGTGCGCCTTCCAGGCCGAAAATGGCTGGTGAGGCGCTTCTATTGGCGGTCTGCTTGGCGGCGCGCCGGAAAAATGGCGCCTGTCCTATTTCTCCGCATTTATCTTGTCAGGAAGGGAATGAAGCGGAATCAGTGTCCTTGATTGCGCAATGCGGATCTACTCCTTCTGATTGCTTAATGTGTGCGCAATCGACTCCAGCGCTTCCGCGCCGCGCTGATGCGCCTTCACAAAGCGTGTTGCGAGCACGATGAAATAGATCAGGAGACCGATGATCAGCCCGAAATACAACACCATCAAAATAATGTATCCGATGCCTGCACCCATTTCATTCCTCCATTTGAAGTGATTCGATTGTACGTGTTCGACGCTGGGGACTCAGTACAAATCAGCGCCTCAGCCTATCCTCGCGCCGGGTCTGGCTGTGAACTCGAACAAATCAAATTTTCGCTAGTTCTTATGGCGCGGCCGGTAGCCGCTTTCGCGCAGGATGGCCTGCGGATCGCGCGCTTCGATCAGGGTATTCAGCGCCACGCGTTTGTCCGTGGCGCGCTCGAAGTAGGCTGCCGCGATGCGCATGCCCACCCAATAACCCAGCTCGCCCGGCCAGCCAGCCGGCACATCGGCAACCGTTTGGCCGGCGTTGGCGAACCAGCGTCCGAACGCGCGCTTCGCAGCGAGCTTTTTCTCTGCATCGGTCGCGCCGGTACTGGCGGTAATCAGCATTCGATCCGCCTCGAAGCGTGTCCAGATATCCGCCTCGCGCGCGAGTGCGTAGCGCTCCCGGGATTCGTCGGGCGACAGGCCGGTGACCAGGCTGGCCAGGAAATCCGCGACGCCCTCGCTGAGCGCGGCGCGCAGGAGCGTGTCGCGCTCGTCCGAGGCAGCGTCCGTTTGCCAGGTGTGCACGGTCTCGTGCGCAAAGAAACGCCGCATGGTCTGCCGGAACTGGTCGGGCGTCGTGCCCACGCGGCACAGCACCTCCAGCCCCAGCACCTGCGCGTCGGGCGCCGCCGTGCCGCCGGAATTTCCTGCCCCGAAAACGATATGAACCTGCGGCAGCGGCCGCTCCGGCAGCAGGCCGCGAAACGCCAAATAAATCGCACGCAGTTCCGCGTCCGTCTCCCGCACCAGCGGCAGGCAGGTGGTGATGGCATGCGCGTAGTCGGCGTTGTTCGCTGCCACCGCGCGGGCCAGATTTTCCGCATTCTGGATGCGGTGCGGCGTGAAGATCGCCACACCACGCCCGGCACCGTCGAGATAGCCCGTCTTCAACGCAGCCGGCGACACGGAATCCGCAGCGAAAAGCCGGGCAAAGCGTTCGGCGTCCTGCATTTGCACTGTTGCCGTGAGCGGATCCACGCTGCCAACTTGCGCTGCGGCCGGTAGAGCGAGCGACGCCGCAAAGGCAGCGGTGCCCCATGTGGCGATGCGCGAAGGGCGTCCCGCAATGCGGGGATTTTGCGTATGGAGTGAAACAAGCCGGGTCATGGAATGCGCTTTCTTTTTTTGTGAACGGTGATGTCTTGGACGCAGCTTCAGGGCGAAGCGGATTTGACCGGCGGCGTTCGATCTTGTCCTGGAGGCGCTGTCGAGGCAGGGTGTCTGCAAAGACTGAGGTGCAGGAGAGCAATGCAAGGAGCCGGGATAATTTGACTAAGTCGAGCAGCGGAAAAAAATCACCCGGGCCTTTGATTCGTCTCCCGTTTTGCTCACCTGAAATGCCAGGCAACAAGCCGGCTTTTCTTCTGCCCTTGCGCCATGGTGATGGTTTCAACCTTGCGCGCGCGGACTTCTCTCAGCGCGGCATAGATTGCAGGCAGATTGTCTTCCTGCGACACCAGTGTGCTGAACCACGTCACCTGATTTTTCCGCTGCGCGCTTTCCGCCACCATGCGCGACACAAACCCGGCCTCGCCACCCTCGCACCACAGCTCCGCCGCCTGCCCGCCAAAATTCAGCTTGGGATTGGCACCGCGATTGTGGTCCTTGCCCAGATTTTTCCATTTGCGCACCGCGCCTGCTTCGGCTGCCTGCGCGGAGACGTGGAATGGGGGATTGCAGAGAACAAAATCAAACCGATCGTCCGGCGTGACAATGCCATCAAAAATTTTCTGCGGTGATGCCTGCAACCGAAGTTCGATCGCCGCTGCCAGGCTCGCGTTGTTGTCGACGATCTGCTGTGCCGCGCGGAGTGCGACCGCATCGACATCGCTTCCCACAAATCGCCAACCATACTCATGGTGGCCGATCAGCGGATAAATGCAATTCGCCCCCACACCGATATCGAGCACCCGAATATCCGGCCCGCGCGGGATGGTGCCGTTGCGATCGGAGGCGAGCAGATCGGCCGCGTGATGCACATAATCCGCGCGGCCGGGAATGGGCGGGCACAGATAGCCCGGCGGCACACTCCAGGACTTGACCGCATAGAAAACTTTCAACAACGCAGCATTCAGCGCCATCACCGCGGCGGGATTGGCGAAGTCAATCGTCTGTTCGCTGGCATCGAACGGATTGGGGATAAGGAAATCCTTCAGCGCCGGTAACGCCTGCGAGAGCGCGGCGAAATCGTAACGACCGCGGTGGCGATTGCGGGGGTGGAGGTTCAGCTTTTCCTGAACCGGTGTGCGAATTTTCTTTGGCCCGTTGCGGGTGGGCCGGTTGGAGCTTCGGGGCATTATTTTTAGCGATCTTTTGTATGGCGAAACAAAGAGGGTGGCTGAATCCGCCCACTTACTGTTCCCCTCATTCTAGTTTTTCTGTGCTGCGGATACCGTGGTCTGCCGTCTATTGCTTGCGCTCAAATCATGCCGCGCCACGCCAACTCACTTCTTCCCCACCACCATACCGATCCCGCCCAGCACCGCGACAGACGACACCACCAGCCGCAGCGTCAGCATTTCGCCGAGGAACACGATGCCGCCGATGGCCGTGATCACCGGCACGCTGAGCTGCAACGTGGCCGCGTGCGTGGCTTTCAATGAAGGCAGTGCGGTATACCAGATGGCATAGCCCACGCCCGAGGTCAGCGCACCCGAGGCAATGGCGAAGACTGCGCCACCCCAGTCGAGCGTCAGGCTGTCCACCATCGCCAGGCAGAGCACCAGCGCGATCGGTGCCGCGCGCATGAAGTTGCCTGCGGTCACGAAAAGCGGAGCACCGCCGCGGCGGCCGCGCAGCGAGTAGATGCCCCACGCGATGCCCGCCACGATCATCAGCGCGGACCCTGCCATCGGCGGTGCGGCGACTCCAGGTGCCAGCAGCCAGGCCAATCCGCCGATCGCCAGCACGAACCCCGCTAGCGCCATCCCGCGCAGCCGCTCGCCGTTCGCGATGCCGGCACCAATCATCGTCGCCTGCACCGCGCCGAACAGCAGCAATGCGCCGGTGGCCGCAGACAGCGTGAGGTACGCATAGGAAAACGCCGCGGCATAGGCGAACAGCGCCAGCGCGGAAAGCCAATTGCCGTGACCGGCAGATGCACCAGCTTTGTTATCGGCACCGCTTCCAGCGCGCGGCACCAGGGTGAGCAGCGCGAGCACTATGGCGCCCGCGGCGAGGCGGATCGCCGTGAAGCTCGCCGCATCGATAGCGGTGTGCTTCAGCGCCATGCGGCAAAGCAGCGAATTGCCGGCAAAGGCCAGCAGGGCGAGGGTGGTGAGGAGGATGAGGCGGGGTGTGGACAAGTCGGCGATTCTTGGCGGTGAGCGCTCGTTCGAGTTCAGCGGCGTGCTGGTGTCATATCCACTCAAAGGAATCAAATTCCCTAGGCTAGGCTGGATATTTCCAGTGGTACCGAGCTTAGCTCATTTGATTCTTGGCAACTTAATCTGATGCCTGTGCTGCAAACATAACGCTCTGACACTGTAGAACGAGTGCGGCTTCCAGACCGAAAGTGGCTGGAGTCCGGAGCGGATACCGGAGTTTCTCGATGAAACATCCCGAAGATCGGGCCGTCCGCCTGTGTGCAAGCGGCAGAGGTACCTGGCTGAGGCATCGAACTGCGCAAATTTACTTGCGGCTCCGCACCGCCGCCGAGACATGCCCATAACGCCGCCCATACCACTCGGGGCGCTCGACCATGCGGACCACCACGCCCCGACCGCGCTGCTCTTCCAATTCCTTGAACACCGCCGTTACGTGATCGACGAATGCGCGTACCCGGGCAGTCCGCCGGTGCGCGGCGCGGGTGTAAAGATTCACCGGCGGCGAATCCCGGAGCTCCCAGTCCGTCAGCACCGGCACCAGACGTCCATCCGCGAGGTAAGCCTGCACGGTCAAGTCCGTGAGACGGATCACTCCCTCGCCGGCCAGTACGACATCGAGATTGACGTCTCGGTGATTGCTGGAAAGCCAGCCGTGCACGGAAACATCTTCCTCCTCGCTGCCACGGTGGAAGCGCCACAGATCGATCACGGTGCCTTCCGGATTGCGAAGCGCGAAGCACGGGTGCCGGACAAGGTCTTGCGGCTGTTGCGGCGTGCCGTGGCGCGCCCAGTATTCAGGCGTGGCGCACACCAGCTGCCGCGTCTCGGCGATACGCCGATGCACCAGGTCGCCGGCGTCGGGCCACCCCAGAAAAACGAACACATCCACCGCTGCGGAATCAACGTCGTTGATGCGGTTCATCACCCGCACGTCGAGCTGGATATCCGGGTGGCGCGCATGGAAGCGGGAAAGCGAGGGCCCGATGCAGTGCCGCGCCAGCTGCGGCTGCATGCCGATCACCAACGAGCCGCGCGCACGTACGTTCGCGCCGCTCACGGCTTCGTCCGCCACAGACACCTGTTCCAGCAGCGGCTGGCATGCTTCCAGATAGCGAACGCCGTCCGCGGTCAGAGTAGTTCCCTGCGAGGCGCGGTCGAATAATTTTGCGCCCAGACTCCGCTCCAGCCCGTTGATCAATTTGGCGATCGCCGGGATGCTCACCTCCAGCCTTCGTGCTGCGCCGGAGAAGCTGCCTTCCTCCGCGGCTGCAACAAAATATTCGATGGCGCGGAGCTTGTCCATGGGGCCTCTGTGTGGGAGTCTTGATTGTGCTGAAACTTTTGGTTGAAGGCAACTTTGCCGGATGGCATATTCCCCGGCAGCGAACGCCGGACTATCTTGTGTCCATCAGTCCAGTGGAGCCGAACATGAAAACCATTCCTATCATCTGTATCGCCGCGTGCTGGAGTCTGCTGGCCACACTGACCACGCCATTGGCTTGGGCGGCCTATCCGGAAAAGCCGGTAAAGCTGGTGGTGCCGTTCCCGCCGGGTGGCGCCTCGGATACTGCCGCGCGCTCGCTGGCGCAGGTGTTGGGCAAATCGCTGGGCCAGGTGGTCGTCGTCGAGAACCGTCCCGGTGCCAGCGGTGCCATTGCCGCACAGTCAGTTTTGACGGCACAGCCTGACGGCTACACCCTGCTGTGGTCCAGCGCATCGATGGTCGCGATCCCGCAATTGCAAAAGGCTGCGCCGTTCCGCTCCTTCGCGGAATTTGCGCCGGTCTCGATGGTGGGCCGGCTGACTTTCTGCATGTTTGTGCCCAACAGCGTTCCTGCGACATCGGTCGCCGAATTCATCAAGCATGCACGTGCCAATCCGGGCAAGCTCAGCTACGCGACCGGTTCACTGGGTGAATACATGGTGACCACAGAATTCCTGAAGGCAGCCGGCATCGATCTCGTCCAAGTGCCGTACAAAGGCGGCGCGCAGGCCATGCCGGATCTCATTACCGGTCGTGTGCAGCTCAATTTCGGTCCCTATGCCGGCGGTTATCCGCATGTGAAAGACGGCAAGCTGCGCATGCTGGCCATGGTCGGCACGGCGCGCAGCCCAGTCGCGCCGGACTTGCCCACCCTTGCCGAGTTGGGAGTTATGAATGTCTCGAGCCCGACGTGGCAAGCCGTTTTCGCGCCACCCGGAACGCCGCGCGCGGTCGTCGACCGGCTGGCGCGCGATATTGCCACAGCGCTCAACGATTCGACCCTGCGCGAGCAATTCCAGCGGCAGGCTGTGCAGCCCGAAGCGACCACGCCCGAGGGGCTGGCGAAGGTGGTGCTTGAAGACACCGAGACATGGAAGCGCTTCATCCGCGACCACAACATTCCGCAGGAATGATCATGACCGAGGCCGGGACAAACACAGACGCAAACGCATTTTCCGGAACAGGCCGCACCACCCAGCAGTTACTCGACCAGATCGGCGCCAGCTGGATGTCGCAGGCAATCGGTGTGGCGGCTGAATTGCAGCTGGCCGACCGGCTATCGGCCGGGCCACGCTCTGTTCCGCAATTGGCCAGGGACGCAGGCTGTAACGAGGACGCATTGCGCCGCCTGCTGCACGCACTGACGAGTCTGGAGATATTCAAGGAGCTTGAGGACGGGCGCTTCGCGCTGGACGACGCCGGCCGGCACTTGTGCGGCGATGCACCGCAATCGCTACGCCACTGGGCAATCTGGTGCGCGCACTACCACTGGCCGATTTGGGCAGATCTGCTGGATAGCGTACGCACCGGGCGCAGCGCCCGGCAGCTGAAAGGCGTCGACGCGGGGGCCAGCGGTTACGCTCACATCGAGCGCGATCCGCACGGTGCAGCGGTGTTCAATCAAGCGATGGTGGAAATAACCGGACTGATCGCTGCCGGTCTGGTCTCCGCATGCGAATGGGAGCAAGTCAAACATGTGGTGGACGTAGGCGGCGGCTATGGCGGCGTCATCGCCGCATTGCTGGCCGCGCAACCTGCCATGCGCGGTACCTTGTTTGATTTGCCGCACGCCATGGAGGGCGCGGCTGCGCATCTGGCCCGTGCCGGGGTGGATGCGCGTTGCGCTCTCGTTAGCGGGAGCTTCTTCGAGGCCGTACCCGCGAATGGCGACGTCTATTTGATGAAGAGCATCCTGCACAACTGGGATGACGAGCGATGCAAGGAAATTCTCGTCCAATGTCGTCGCGCCATGCGCAGCGACGCGAAGCTCCTGCTGGTGGAACGAGTAATGCCGGCGCGGCTGGGCACCGCGCTGTCCGATCGTGCCATTGCCCGTTCAGATCTCAACATGCTCGTCAGCCTGACCGGACATGAGCGTACCACGGACGAATTGCGCCACCTGCTCGACGCCGCCGGATTTTCGCTGAACGAGCTGCGCCCGGTATGGCGCGAATTCAGTGTGTTGGAGGCGGTGCCGCGATAAAGGACGGGCCTGACATTCGCGAGGCCGTCGAAAAATGTGAGCCTGGTTATCACCCCGAGCAAGTTGAAACGGGATGGCTTGGTGACGAGCCAAGACGTCCGTGAACGCCTGGATACCTCACCCTGCCCACTTTGGTTCCGGGCCTTTTCAACGCGCAGTGTTATCCCCCCGCCGGGTCCGCGAGTGTCGCGACGTCCTTCATCTCCGTAAAGGCCAGCGATTCCGAATTCACGCAGTGGCGTTGCCGCGTGGGCAGCGGGCCATCATCGA
This sequence comes from Betaproteobacteria bacterium, assembly GCA_016790625.1. Lineage (GTDB taxonomy): Bacteria > Pseudomonadota > Gammaproteobacteria > Burkholderiales > Usitatibacteraceae > UKL13-2. The sequence goes on from JAEUNB010000314.1 coordinate 8,677, forward strand.
ACACATGGCCCAAGTGGCAATCGCAGCGCGCGCACAGGATCTCGGTGCGCACCATGCCGTGGCTGCGGTCGCTGTGCGTCTTCACGTTCTCCTCGGCAATGGGCTGAAAGAAACTCGGCCAGCCACTGCCGGAATCGAATTTGTGCGACGAGGTGAACAGCGGCAGCCCGCAGCAAATGCAGGTATAGACGCCGTCGAGATGGTTATCCAGCAGCGTGCCGCAGTAGGGCGCCTCGGTGCCCTTGTTTCGTGCGATGCCAAACTGCTCGCGCGTCAGCTGGGCACGCCACTCCGCATCGGTCTTCACGACCGGTGCAGACTCAACGGGGCCGACGAGCTGGCCGGCTTGATTGAAGACGTGGACTTTCATGGTGTCGCCTCGGCAGAAGGAGTTGGCGAAAGTCTAGCATTCGTGAAATGCCGATCGGCAAACTCGCCTATTGGCGAGGTGTTTGAGGCAAAAGTGGCTGGAGAGGCGCGCGGGTGCTAGGGTTTCATTGTAAATTCGAGCCTGGCCCATTTGATTTCGATCTATCGCTACTTCAAGCCAGCGTCTTGCAGGAATCCGTCAATTTGCTGTTCCATGCATTTGCGCCATGACGTTTCCAGAGGTTGTCGACGATTCGCCAACTCCGTTGCCAAGTCATTCGCCTTGTAGTCGAAAGGCACCGAGTCGCAGGAGATGGTTTGCTGCTTGCCATAAATCTCCGCTCCTGTTTTGCCATCGAATAGTACGAGCATTAGTGGCGCTTGAATGCGATGACCGTAGGGCGTGCCATTGGTAATTCGCATGATCGACTCTTCACGCCACGAACCGATCCAAAGCACCAAGTCGGCGGGAGTTTGACGCAGATATTGGTCGAGTACTGGCTTGATCAATTCTTGACTATTGTCTGGCTTCAAGCCTCTATACGCGGCTGGAAGATAGCGGACCCGCATGAATTTCGGATCGTTTTCCGCAGCCTTAACCTCCACCTTCTTGCCTAGTGCGGACTTGGCATATGCGGTCAGGTCCTCGCCGATTTTCGCGTCCGGAGACTTTAACATGCGACTGAAATTGTTGAATACGGTAAACCCCACGTACTCAACCGCAACATCGTTAGTCACACTACTGAGGATTACCGCGGACTTGGCTGACGAGAATTGCTGTCGACGTGATTCTATCGGGGGATTTGACGCGCAAGCTGGCAACAAAAGGAGCAAGAGAATATTGAAGATCGTGGTTGGAGTTTTCATAGATGATTTGGTGAAAGAAGTAACCCGAGGGGCGAGATCGATTTTTCGCGAGCGCTCGAAGCCAAAGGGCCCAGGTTCGATTTTCCGCAGGAAATATCGAGCCTGGCCCCTTTAATTCTTCCGACGTTTTCAGTGCGATATGACCCACCCTGCGAAACGGGGTCACTAGTGGGTCAATACTGCGAGCGACTCAACGCTGCTATGCTCTGTGCTGCAAATGTGGAAATGGAAAGGAGTGAAAGTTGTAGTGTTAGTAATAGCCGAAAAAATATGTGCATGACCTTCACTCGCATCAACGGAAAAATTGTAAGCGAAGACAATCATCCGCTTAGGAAATTTCGCGCAAGTATTTTGCTAAGTATGCCACCTCGGGAAACAAATGGTGTTCGGCAAAGCCTAAGCGGCTCATTTCTCGCGCGACGTGGTCGGGCCTTTGGATTTCAATCTTTGCGATATATCTTGTCTTTGGATCTTCTTTGCCGAGAACGAAGAGTTCTTCGATAGGAGTTTTGAGGCAGCCGTGCACCGTAAATCTTCCTCGTTGGCTAACAATTCTTCTGTTGGCCCACGATGGAATTAGTGCAATTGGGCCTTCAGGAAAACAGTCGATGCTGTTTTCTGGAGCCACGGTTTCTTCAGTAGTCGGTAACCATCTATCGACCCATTTCCCTGAAGTTACATAAATTTGATTTTCCTTATGAACGATTTCATTTAATGTCGCTGCCTCCATGATCCAAACAGCAGGATAGACTTCTGGCGAGAAAGATGAATTGTCGGTGCCTATGCGGCTTAGCATTGCAAAATGCAATCCAACCGAAGCGCTTTCGGTCCAGTCAAGTAGGCGAGTCGGCAGCCCATAGTGTTGAGCAGCGTAGTACCACTCCCATTCGCTTTTCGGCAATTCAGCGGTTGGCATGTATGCGGGGCCAGAATTGATAAAGCGATTGAATGCTGAAGTGTATTCACCTACTTGTCGGTACGCACTTGGGATGAGCTGATAGCTGGAATCTGGCACGCCTCGATACCATATTTCAAGCAACGGGGCCTCGGTCCCCGATTGGGTGGTCCAATGAGCATGCCAGTCCTCAACAATTCTGATTACAGTTGAAAAGTACTCTGCAACAGAAGAGGCGTACTCAGTTCGAATGGTTGTCATAAATGTTTAGAGCCTAAAAATTGGCTTTACGGTAACTGATGGTCAAGACTTTTGATTCTCGAACTCGTCCCAGTTAGCAAATCCGATTGGGCGCTTGGGCTGCTGCATATCTTTGCGCTTCAGTTTCATTAGCAAGACGCTGATCTGCGACACGTGCTGAATCAACTCTACGGGCTCATCAGTTTCGGTTTGGCCAGTGAAGGTGATAAGCGATGGATTCCAGTAGCCTATATCTTCAATATGAAAGGTGATTGATTGGCCGAAATTCACAAGCCGGGCACCTACTTCATGTTGATCATCTAGCGATTTGTGAAAGTCATTGATCAAATTTACAAGTCTTCGATGGAATTCGCTCGCCAGATTTTGGTTGATTGGAATTTCAGGAAGTTGAATTGACATTGGAACTGGAGATGCAAAAGCGTTTGGGATTTTCAAAGGCGATCCTCGAAGAAAAATACGTTACAAAGAACAAAAGGGGCCAGGCTCATGTTTCTCGACGCTTATCGAGAAACATGAGCCTGGCCCCGTTTGATTGGCCAATTTGCAATTGCGCTTGTGCGGCTTTCATGGACGCCTCTCTGAAGGCACCCATCCGAAGACAGTGACAATTAACCAGCCTCTATCGGGCCGGTGTTAGTTCACAAAGAATACGACAAATGTGATTCGACTGATAGTGGTCTGACGGTGACTAGTCCGTCACCGCCCCCTTCGACGCCGTCCCCACCAACCTAAAGTATTTCCCCAACACCCCCCGCGTATACCGCGGCGCCGGTGCCTTCCACTTCTCGCGCCGCTTGGCGAGCTCCTCATCGCTCACATTCAACTGAAGCAGCAATTGCTTCGCATCGATGGTGATGGAATCGCCTTCATTCACCAGCGCAATCGTGCCGCCCACAAACGCTTCCGGCGCGACGTGGCCCACCACCATTCCCCAGGTGCCGCCGGAGAATCGTCCATCAGTGATCAGCCCCACGGTTTCGCCGAAGCCTTTGCCGATCAGCGCGGAGGTGGGCGCCAGCATCTCGCGCATGCCGGGGCCGCCCTTGGGGCCTTCGTAGCGCAGCACGATTACGTCGCCGTGGTTGATCTTGTCCGCCATGATGGCTTCCATCAGTTGTGGTTCTGAATCGAATACGCGCGCGGGGCCGGTGATGACGGGGTTCTTGAGGCCGGTGATCTTGGCCACGCAGCCTTCGGTGGCGAGGTTGCCTTTGAGGATCGCGAGGTGGCCCTGTTTGTACAGCGCCTTCTCGATCGGCATGATCACGTCCTGATCGGCGCGCGGCGTATCGGGCACATCCTTTAATGCTTCGGCGATGGTCTGGCCGGTGATGGTCATGCAGTCGCCGTTGAGCAATCCTGCATTGAGCAGAATCTTCATCACCTGCGGGATGCCGCCGGCTTTGTGTAGATCGACCGCGACGTATTTGCCGGAGGGCTTCAGGTCGCAGATCACCGGCACTTTCTTGCGCATGCGTTCGAAATCGTCGATGGTCCATTCCACATCGGCGGCGTGGGCGATGGCCAGGAAGTGCAGCACGGCGTTGGTCGAGCCGCCCACGGCCATGATGACGGCGATGGCGTTTTCCAGTGATTTGCGCGTGACGATGTCGCGCGGGCGTATGTTGTTTTTCACCGCGTTCAGCAGCACGCGCGCGGATTCGGCGGCGGATTCTTTTTTCTCTTCATCTTCCGCGGCCATGGTGCTGGAGTAGGGCAGCGACATGCCGATCGCCTCGCAGGCGCTGGACATGGTGTTGGCCGTGTACATGCCGCCGCAGGCGCCCACGCCGGGAATGGCGCAGCGCTCGATGCAGCCGAAATCTTCCTCGCTCATCTTGCCGGCATTGAAGGCGCCCACCGCCTCGAACACGGAGACCACCTGCAGGTCCTTGCCCTTGTAGTGGCCTGGCTTGATGGTGCCGCCGTAAACCATGATGGCGGGGATGTTCATGCGCAGCACACCGATCATCGCGCCGGGCAGGTTCTTGTCGCAGGCGCCAATGGCAACCACACCGTCCATGAATTGCGACTGACAGGCGGTTTCGATGGAATCCGCAATCACCTCGCGGCTCACCAACGAATACTTCATGCCCTCGGTGCCCATCGAGATGCCGTCGGTGACGGTGATGGTGCCGAATAGTTGCGGCATGCCGCCGGCTTCGCGGATGGCTTTGTCGGCCGCATCGGCGAGCGGCGCGATGCCGGCGTTGCAGGGGTTCAGCGTGCTGTGGCCGCTGGCCAGGCCGATGAAGGGTTTCTTGAAGTCTTCATCCTGGTAGCCGATGCCGCGCAGCATGGAGCGATTGGGTGCGCGTTCGTTGCCTTGGGTGATGGTGAAGGAGCGGTATTTTTGATCTGTCATGGTTGGCTTAGCTGAATTTGGATTTGGTGATTTGCGGGGGCTTTCCCCTCTCCTGCCCTGTCGGGCATCCTCTCCCGTGAACGGGAGAGGAACTCTGGTTCGGAGAGCGGCGCGGTGATCTCTTATTGCGACCTTCTTGCAGTTGGTTTGCAGTTCGCCCTCTCCGGTTTTAGCTCCTCTCTCCCGCTTGCGGGAGAGAGGCTGGGAGAGAGGGCGGGTGTAATGCGATGAATATTGGTTGTTGCCTTCCTGCAGTTGGTTTGCAGTTTGCGATCTCCGCTTTGCTCCTCTCGCCCGTTTACGGGAGAGAGGCCGGGAGAGAGGGCGGCTTTCAAATGCGTGACGGCATCCCGGTAAGGATGCAGAATTGACCCTGATTCTACCGGATGCACGATTTCCACTTTTGATCAAAACGAACAAGGACGAGGAGCCGAAATGGTAAATGATGCGAAAAAGAAACTTCTGGCCGCGTGTGCAGTGATCGGCGCGCTGATCAGCGGCGCCGCGCAGGCGCAGGCCTATCCAACCAAACCGATCCGCCTGCTGGTGCCGTTCGCACCCGGCGGCTCGTCCGATATCGTTTCGCGCTCCTTCGCGACCGAGATGTCGAAGATCCTCGGCCAGTCGGTGGTGGTGGAAAGCAAGCCGGGCGGCGCGGGCAATATCGCCATGCAGGAAACCAAAAACAGCCCGCCCGATGGCTACACCATCATCCTCGGCCACGTCGGCACGCTGGCGGTGAACCCGGCCATGTTCGCCAAGCTGCCCTATGACCCGGTAAAGGATTTCGCGCCGATCACCATGCTGGCGAAAGTGCCCAGCCTGCTGGTGGTGAATTCGGAAAAGATGAAGGCGAAAAACCTGAAGGAACTGGTCGAATACGCAAAGAAAAATCCCGGCGCATTGAATTACGGCTCGGCCGGCAATGGAAGCTCGGGCCATCTGGCGATGGCGTATATCGCGCTGACCGCTGGCTTCACCGCCACGCACGTGCCCTACAAAGGCACCGGCCCGATGATGACCGACCTGCTGGCCGGCCGCACGGACGGCACCTTCACCGGCGCACCGCCGCTGATGGCGCATGTCAAAGCCGGCACGCTGCGCCCCATCGCCATTGGCACCGCCAAGCGTTCACCCGCGATGCCTGATGTGCCGACGGTGGCGGAGCAGGGCTACCCGGGATTTGAAACTTCGCAGTGGTATGGATTGATCGCGCCCGCCGGTATGCCGGACGCGATTATCCAGAAGCTGCAGCAGGCTGCGGTGGCTGCGGGCAAGACCAAGGAAGTTTCGGAGCGTTTGTCGGCTGAAGCTGCGGAACCGCAGACCAGTACGCCGAAGGAGTTTGCCGATTTCATCGCGGTGGAAGCCAAGCGCTGGGGTGAGGTGGTGAAGAAGTCGCAGATCAAGGCGGATTGATATTTGAAGTTGAAACCCTAGCGTTGGCGCGGGTTTCCGGGTGTTTTTGGTCTGGAGGGCGCGTGGGTGCTGGGGTTTGTTTCTGTTCCTTTGACTGCCCTCTCCCCGGCCCTCTCCCGTAAACGGGTGAGGGAGTTTTATGCGCGGGGCATCGCAACGAGGTCACTTTCCCCTCTCCCGCTTGCGGGAGAGGGCTAGGGAGAGGGGCTTCAAAAAATCACAAACATCAATCTAAGGCTCCACTTTCAACCTTCACCATGCGCTCCGGCGTAAAAACCAACTTCGCCAAATCCCTGCGCCGCAACATGACCGACGCAGAATCGAAGCTCTGGTACTTCCTGCGAGCGGGTCGTCTCAATGGTCACAAGTTCAAACGGCAGGCGCCGATCGGTAGCTACATCGTCGATTTCGTTGCGCCAACGCTGAAGCTGATTGTTGAGCTTGATGGTAGCCATCACGCTGATCAGCAGGAATACGATGCAGCGCGGACGAGATATTTGAATAGCCTCGGATATCGTGTTTTGCGATTCGGAGATGATGAAGTGCTGAAACAAACTGATGCGGTTCGGGAAGCGATCCTAAACGCATGCAACTCAGCCTGCGGACAGCCCTCTCCCCCAGCCCCCTCTCCCGTAAACGGGCGAGGGGAGGCAGAAATGCGGGGGTCGCAGTTTGTGGATACACCCTCTCCCGTTTACGGGAGAGGGTCGGGGAGAGGGCAGCCAAACCAATCGCGCCGCTCAGCCAACGGCACCAACGAAACCCTAAATCAGCAACGCAGTCTTACAGTGCCATAATCGCGCAGCCATTTCTCACGACACGCTCATGCTCACCCACCCGCAATTCGACCCCATCGCCCTCTCGCTCGGCCCTGTCGCCATCCGCTGGTACGGCCTGATGTATGTGATCGCGTTTGTGCTGTTCATGGTGCTGGGTCGCATGCACATGAATCGTCGCCCCGATCTTGGCTACAGCAAGGAGAGCATGGATGATTTGCTGTTCTACGGCATGCTCGGCGTGGTGCTGGGCGGGCGGCTGGGCTTTGTGCTGTTCTACAAGCCGATGTACTACCTCTCGCATCCGATCGAGATTTTTTATGTGTGGCAGGGCGGCATGTCGTTCCACGGCGGCTTTCTCGGCGTGCTGGTGGCGATGTGGCTGTTTGGCCGAAAGACCAAACGCACTTTCTGGCAGGTGACCGATTTCATAGCACCATTAGTGCCGACGGGTCTCGGCGCAGGGCGCATGGGCAATTTCATCAACGGTGAATTGCCGGGACGTGTGACTGATGCGTCAACGTGGCCGTGGGCGATGTGGTTTCCGCAAGTTGACCCCACTCCATTGGCGCGACACCCCTCGCAGCTGTATCAGTTTGCGACCGAGGGCGTGCTGCTTTTTTTAATTCTGTGGATTTATTCGAGAAAGCCGCGGCCAGTGGGCACCGTATCAGCGCTGTTCCTGATCGGTTACGGCAGCGTGCGCTTCCTCACCGAGTTCGCGCGGCAGCCGGACGATTTCTTAGGCTTCCTCGCGCTGGGCTTGTCGATGGGGCAATGGCTCAGTTTGCCGATGGTGGTCACCGGTATCGTGCTGTTCTGGTACTTCAACCACAAAGCAGCTACTTCGACGCAGGCGACTCGCCGGTAATAAACATCGAGATCGGCGTGGTCTCGCCAGCACGGCCTTTGTGGCCAATGGCTGTGATCAGTTTGTGCAGGCTCTCGTGCAGGTCGGCGAGGTCGCCTTCGTCCATCGTCAGTAGCGCATTTTGCAATAGTCCGATGGCGGGTTTGGGCGCCTGCCTGATGGCTGATTCCCCTTGCTGCGTGAGGTAGACGCTGACTACGCGCTGATCAGAGTCTTCGCGTCGCCTCTCGATAAAGCCCAGTTGCGTCAGCCGCTCGATCAGATTGCTGGCAGTTGATTGGTGAATCGCCAATTCGCTCGCAAGCTCGCCAACCTTGATGCCAGGCTTTTCGGCGACAACCGACAGCGCCCACAGCTGTGCGCCGCTGACGCCGATGCTCTTCTCCACATCCTGGTAATGCGTTTTGATGTTGCGAATCACGATGCGGAATTGCTTCAGCACGTCCAGCATCAGGTGATGCTGCGAATCGCGCGCGGCGGATGGCCGGGCTGCACCTGTTGCCACCGCGCGTGGTGTGCGCGTGGCATTTGCTTTCGCGACGGTGGAATTTGCGCGTGGCATCAGATGGGGCGCAGGAAATAATCAGGGGCACGGACGTTGCCGTCGCGTGCCCCTTTTCGGTCAGGCGGTGGAGTTACTTGCCCTTGGCAACGATATCCACGCGGCGGTTTTCTGCCCAGGAGGCTTCGTCGTGGCCGGTTTTGCGCGGCTTATCTTCGCCGTAGCTGATGGTTTCGATCTTGTCGCCCTTGGCGCCCAGCGCGGTCATCGCGCGCTTCACGGCATCGGCGCGTTTCTGGCCCAGTGCCATGTTGTATTCGCGGCTGCCGCGTTCGTCGGCATTGCCACCGAGTTCGACGTTGATATTGGCCTTCATCATGTAGTCGGTGTTGGCGCGCACGTCGTTGGCGTACTGGTTTTTCACGCTGAAACTGTCGTAGTCAAAGAACACCGACTGCGCAGACGGCCGGGTCAATGCGGCAGAGTTGATCGCAGGTTGCGCAGAAGTGGCAGTGGAAGAAGGCTGCGCGCCGCTGCTCGAGGTGGCTGCGGTGCTGGCTTGTTGCGGCGTGCTGGCGGCAGGAGCGGGCTTGTCGGATGCGCAGCCGCTGATGACGGCGAACGTGGCGGCCAGGGTGGTGGCGAGCGCGAGTTTGGAACGTGATTGCATGGTTTTGTCCTCCGCAATGTGAGTGATCCGGGTTTGCATGAACTGCATACGTGCGTGCAAATATATTGGCTGCAAATATATATTGCAAGTCGTACTCATGAAGTTGACCGCAATTGAGTGCTGGCGGCTGTAGGAGAAACCCTCTTTTTCCGCAATGCGTTGGTCGGCCGAGAAGTGTTCACCTTGCATCGGCGGCCGGGATTGATACTTGTCAAGGCGCATGCTGCGATGCACAATTAGGCTTCTGTAATCGCAAGCAAAGCCAATCAGAAATTGCCGCCGGACGCCACAAGCCATCCGCGGCAAATGCATACGGCGAATTTGCAAACCCCGCAAATCCGCGCCCGACCGTGTGCATGAAACAGGCCGGCCATAGAGCCAAATCGCAGGCGATGGAGGAAAAGATGCGGCAGTCGTCGTTGGCGGCAGCCGTTCCATCACGCTCCAGGGGAATTGAACTATGCGTTTTTGTATTGTGGGCGCGGGTGCGATCGGCGGATTCGTCGGCGCAAAGCTGGCGGCTGCCGGCGAGGATGTGACCTTTATCGCGCGCTGGAAAAATCTCGATGCCATCCGCACGCGCGGCATGACGGTGAAAATGAACGATGGCACGGTGCTGGAGGCGCGCAACGCCAAGGCGACCGAGAGTTTCGCGGCAGTCGGCCACGTCGATTGCGTGATTCTTGCGCTGAAATCGCATCAGGTGGAAGCCGTGGTGCACCAGCTACCACCGTTGTTCGGCCCCAAGACCACGATCATCACGATGCAGAACGGCATTCCGTTCTGGTACTTCCATAAGCATGGTGGCGAACTCGCCGGCAGTCGCGTCAAGTCGGTCGATCCGAATGGTGTTTGTCTCGACGGTATTCCGGCCGAACGCATCATCGGTTGCGTGGTGTATCCCGCCACCGAACTGGTGGCGCCGGGTGTGGTGCATCACGTCGAGGGTGACCGCTTTCCGCTGGGCGAGCTCGATGGCTCGGTTAGCAATCGCGTCAAGGATCTTTCCGATGTGTTCGTCAAAGCCGGATTGAAAGCGCCGGTGCTGGAAAACATCCGCAATGAAATCTGGCTGAAGCTGTGGGGCAATCTCACTTTCAATCCGATCTCGGCGCTGACTCACGCCACGCTGCAGGACATCTGCCAGTTCCCGCTGGGCCGCGAATTGGCGGCGAACATGATGAAGGAAGCGCAGGCGGTGGCGGAAAAACTGGGCGCATCGTTTCGGGTGACATTGGAGAAGCGCATCGAGGGCGCCGAGAAAGTCGGCAAGCACAAGACTTCGATGCTGCAGGACGTGGAAGCCGGCCGTGCGATCGAGATCGATGCGCTGGTGGGTTCGGTGGTGGAACTGGGGCAGTTGACCGGCGTGCCGACACCGACCATTACGGCGATTTACAACGCCTCCAAGCTGCTCGCACACACCATAGAAACCGAAAAGGTGGCGGTGCGGGGGATTGCGATTCCGCAGGTGTAGCAAAGAATTTCTCCATGCTGGAGCGCGGTGTCCGGTCGCTATACTCGCGCCATGCGCTATCACCACACTCAAATCGGCTGGGTCAGTATCGCCGGCATCGTCCTTGGCATGTTGCTGGTCCTGGGACTGCTAGGGAATGCGGAGCGAATCGTGGTCAGTCCACTGATAGCGGCATTTCTGGCGTTGGTTTTTCTGCTCGGCATCGCGATTTTCGGCAAACTGACCACGCAAATCGATGAAAGCGAATTCAGGATTCGTTTCGGCTGGCTGGGCTGGCCCGGAAAGACCGTGCCGCTGGCTGAAATCGTCGGCGCCATTCCCACCAAAACCTCGCCCATCTCCGGTTGGGGAATCCGCATCACCACCCGTGGCTGGTTGTACAACGTTTCAGGTCGCAACGCGGTGATTGTTGCGACCAGCGATGGCAAACAGTTTCTGGTCGGCAGCGACGAATCGATCAAGCTGGCCGACGCGATCAATGGCTCCCTGGGACGGCCGCCGGTGTTTTCGACCATTCGCGGCGCGGGCGTGCCCCCGCAGTCCTGACGATTGTTTGGCGAAAATCGTTGCAGTAGAATGAAAGCGGAACACAGTCGAATTAGATATTCGGGGATGTAGCTCAGCTGGGAGAGCGTCGCGTTCGCAATGCGAAGGTCGAGAGTTCGATCCTCTTCATCTCCACCACA
>JAEUNB010000315.1 GCA_016790625.1 Betaproteobacteria bacterium
GTAGGTCATCGCCAAGACCTTATTCAAAGCAAAACCCCAACACCACTCAGTGTTGGGGTTTTTGCTTTTTAAACATCAGAAACCACCAGGGCAGTTACAGCGCTGGTGCAGCACTTCAGGCAAAATACTCGGAAACGCCCGCCAGTGCTGGAGCTTGTGGTGAGCTTGCTACCAGTTATAGCGCACGGTGTAGCGAATCACAGCCTCGCCGCCCTTTGCAATTCGCAACGGAAAATGGATTGTGCGCGCATCCACTTTCTCGAAATTCTGCGACTTCTTCGTCACGCTCCACGTGGTCCAGCGATACAGGTTTTCTTTTGCGATAACGTTAACCGGCTCATCCTTTTGGTTACGCAGCTTGATCTCGATTTCTTCTTCTATCACCTTCGCGGTGCTGTCGTACTTGAAATCCACTTGACGGCGCTCGCCGACAACGTCAAACGCACTGCCCAGCTTGATCTGAACCGTTTCGTTCTTTGGCGTATGGTCGATCAAATCCTCGCCGATGAACTCCAGAGACTGATCTGCGGCGTCCAGCTTGGCGACCCGGATTTTTCCTGCAGGCAAGGGAATACCCAAGCGATTGTCTTCGCGATTTTTGAAACGCAAATAGACATCCACTTTCTTGTTTGACTGATTACCGAAATTGCGATCTGTCATTGGGCTGCCGTAACCACCAAAATACTGTCCGGCCTGGCCGTAATAGATGAGGCTTTTCTCGCATGCCACATTGCGCGCCACCGGGAATAGCTCGATCTGTTTGGTCGAATTGTTTTTTAGCGTAGTTGAACGCCCGAGCGTGTAAAGGTGATATTCAAAAAATGATTTTTCTGAAAATCCTGCAACTTTGTCCTCCATTGCCACGGACGCACGCGCGGCCATGGCGGGGGCATATGCCGGTTGTGGACGAGCGCGCTGCACATCCCCCGCAACCAGCTTCAGCTTTGCATCTTCAAATGCGGCGCCGGTTTGATTGACGATTGTCACCCATGCGCCCACATCCAGCTTGCACGAGTCGGCACTTTCGTTAAGTGTCAGATTGTAGTCGCTCCACCAGGTAATGCCACCGGTCTGAAAGCTGACTCGCGATTTGTGCGTTGCGGCGCGTTCTGCGGAAATATCCCAGACCAATGTAGGTTTGCTGATCAGTCCGCCGGGCAGCGAGCTTAACTTCACTCCCGAATAACCATTGACGGTGCGAATAGTGCCATCGGGCAGACGAAGCACCAGCCCGCCTTGCGTACCGATCAAGATGCCCGTAATGGCTTCGACGCTTTGTCCGCGTGCCTGCTCCACGGTCACTTCGCGGTCCAGATATTTCTGCAACAGCTTGTTTGTATTGGTGAGATCGAATTCGAAATTCTGCTCGACCACGCGTGTCGCGGCAGGCTCCAGCAGGGATTCGAACGACACCGTCGTCGGGTCGATCATCGCCGGTACATCTGATATCCGGATGATGGTTCGCCCTTTGTTTAACTGGACATCGCGTTCCTGCTTGACCAAGGCATAGCCGGGAATACCCTGGCCCTCGCCGCCTGACTGAAAGTTGACCGACGAAAGAGCCCCTGGCTGGGCGCTGGAATAGATGGTGATGCTGGTTTGCGCATGCGCGTTGAGCGCGCCAAGTGTAGCTAGTGTAATCAGGGCGAAAGCGTGGCGGTTTTGCATGGAATACTCCTTGATGGGAACTTATAATGCATTGAACGCTTGGTCAAACGAAACGGGTTAATGATGAAGTTTACCGGCAGTGAAAATTACATTGCGACCGATGATTTGATGCTTGCCGTCAACGCAGCAGTCACGTTGCAGCGGCCGCTGCTGATAAAAGGCGAGCCCGGCACCGGTAAGACCATGCTTGCGGAAGAAGTTGCCAAAGCGCTGGGCAAGCGCCTGCTGCAATGGCATGTCAAATCGACCACCAAGGCGCAGCAGGGGTTATACGAATACGATGCCGTATCACGCCTGCGCGATTCGCAGCTGGGCGAGGAAAAGGTCAAGGACATCCGCAATTACATTTCCAAGGGAACGCTGTGGCAGGCGTTTGATTCGGATGAGCAGGTTGTTTTGTTGATCGATGAGATCGACAAGGCGGATATCGAATTTCCCAATGACCTGCTTCGCGAACTCGATCGTATGGAGTTCTACTGCTACGAGACACATGAAACCGTGGTAGCCAAACACCGACCGATTATCTTTATCACCAGTAACAATGAGAAAGAGTTGCCCGATGCCTTCTTGCGGCGCTGCTTTTTTCACTACATCCGTTTCCCCGATGCCGATACGATGCAGCGTATCGTCGACGTGCATTTCCCGGGGCTGAAAAAGAATCTGCTCAAGCAGGCGCTGGAAGTGTTCTTCGATATTCGCGAAATGCCAGGCCTGAAGAAAAAGCCGTCCACGTCTGAGTTACTCGACTGGATCAAGTTGCTGGTCGCGGAAGATATCCCGGCCGAGGCGTTGAAGTCAGGAGACAGCGCAAAGCTGATTCCACCGTTGTACGGTGCGCTACTAAAAAATGAACAGGATGTGCACCTGTTCGAAAAACTAGTGTTCCTGTCGAAGAGGACACGCTGAACGCCACACCTCTATGATGCAATTGAATTGGCAAACTCCAGCACTGGTGGGGCATTCAGGGCAAAAATGCCCGGAAACCCGCGCCAAATGGCGATTTGCGTAAAATGCTGATCGACTTCTTCCTGTCGCTGAAGCAGGGCGGGCTGCCGGTTTCGGTCAAGGAGTACTTGACCCTCTGTGAAGCGATGGACAAGGGCGTCATCCACGGCAGCGTGGATGATTTCTACTTTCTTTCCCGAACCTGCCTGGTCAAGGATGAAGCGCACTTCGATCGGTTCGATCGCGCGTTTGCCGCCTACTTCAAAGGCGTGGCCGCGCTGGATGCCGTCTTGCCGGCGGATATTCCAGAAGAATGGCTGAGAAAGCTTGCAGAAAAACTGCTGAGCGAAGAAGAGAAAGCGCAAATTCAGGCTTTGGGTGGTTGGGATAAATTGATGGAGACACTGAAGAAGCGCTTGGAGGAGCAGAAAGGGCGCCATCAGGGCGGCTCGAAGTGGATTGGTACCGCCGGAACATCACCGTTTGGCGCTTACGGCTACAACCCGGAAGGCGTGCGAATTGGTCAGGAAGGTTCGCGCAATCATAGTGCGGTGAAAGTGTGGGACCAGCGTGCGTTTCGCGACTACGACGACAATGTTGAGTTGGGCATTCGCAATATCCAGCTGGCACTGCGCCGTCTGAGGAAATTCGCTCGTGAAGGTGCCGAAGAAGAGCTCGACATGGATGGCACCATTCGGGCGACCGCGAACAACGCGGGCTATCTCGATCTGAAGCTGGTACCCGAGCGCCATAACAAGGTGAAGGTGCTATTGTTTCTTGACGTTGGCGGCTCGATGGATGATTACGTCCATCGTTGCGAAGAGCTGTTCTCAGCCTGCAAGACCGAGTTCAAGCATCTGGAGTATTTCTACTTCCACAATTTCATTTACGAGAGCGTCTGGCGCAACAATCGCCTCCGCCATCAGGAAAAGCTCTCAACCTACGATGTGCTGCACAAATACGGCCCCGATTACAAACTGATCATCGTCGGCGATGCCACCATGAGCCCGTACGAAATATTACAGCCAGGCGGAAGTGTGGAGCATTGGAACGGCGAAACCGGCGCCGTCTGGTTCAAGCGCTTGACGGATTTTTACCGCAAGTCGGTCTGGATCAATCCCACACCGGAAGCGCATTGGCAGTGGACGCAGTCGATCAAGATCATCCAGGAATTGGTCGAGCATCGAATGTACGGGATGACCGTGGCCGGCCTGGAAAACGCCATGCGTGAGCTGTGCTGAGCGCATGCCTGTCGTCGCAGGCTTTTGGCGGCTAATCCCTTTAGAATATAGACATAACAGTTCAAAAGCGGGGTGGGTTGTGCGTATTGCCATGCTCGAAGACGATGTGGATGTTGGCGCAGCGATGCGTCAGTGGCTGGAGGCGGGAGGTCACACCGTTCATCATTTCACCTCCGGAAAGGCCATTGTGCGCGAGGCTGCACGCGAGAGCTTCGACCTTTTCCTGCTCGACTGGCATGTGCCGGACCTGTCCGGCGAGGAGGTGCTGAAATGGCTGCGCGAGAAGCAGCAATCCACGGTGCCAGTATTGTTTGCGACCAGCCGAGACTCCGAGCAGGATATTGTTTCGGCACTTGCCGCCGGGGCAGACGACTACATGATCAAGCCGGTGCGTCGCATGGAACTGCTTGCGCGCGTCGAGGCATTGCTGCGTCGCATGCGCCCCAAGCAGCCAGAAGCGGAAGCGATTGAATTGCCGCCGTATCACATCGATCTCGCCAACCGTGTGGTCAAGCTGGACGGGCAGGCACTCGAGATGACCGACAAAGAGTACGACCTGACGCTGTTCCTTTTCCGCAATCTCGGCCGGCTGCTATCACGCGGCCACATTTCCGAAAGCGTTTGGGGACGTTCAGCGGATGTGCAATCCCGCACCGTCGATACTCATGTCAGCCGTGTGCGAAAGAAACTCGATTTTGGGCCGGAGCGCGGACTTCGGCTCACGCCGGTTTACAACTTCGGCTATCGACTGGAAAAGGTTTCCATTTCGTCCTGAGCAGCAATTTTTCGCTGCAAAAACCGAGAACCTGAACAATTGTATTTTCGGGCTGCTGCTGGGTGAAAAAGTGAAGCGCCTCACACAGCGGCTTGATCCGATGCGCGATCATATTGCTCCGTCAACTCGACCCGCCATTACGGATATTCAGCGATGAAGACATTTTCCGCCGGATTGCTGTTCTCCTTGCTCTTTGTTTTTCCCGCTGCGGCCGCAGTCGATGCAGATGCCTCACTCATGTACACCTACAGTGCAGTCAATGGCGATACGCTGATCAAACTCGCCAATCGCTTCCTGATCAGAAAAAACGAGTGGCAAGTGCTGCAGAAGCACAATTCGATTGCACAACCCGACCGGATTCCGGTTGGAACAAAAATCCGTATCCCGGTCGCGCTGATGCGAACCGAGCTAGCCCCGGTGACAATCGAGTCGGCAAGGGGACGGGTTGAGTCTTCGGCCGGTACCACCACTGCGGGGACGAAGCTCAAGGAGGGTGATCAGATCAAGACCGGCGATGATGGTTTTGTGACGATAAAGCTCGCGGACGGCTCCACGGTAACGGTGCAATCTAAATCGGCAGTCCGGCTGGAGGTGATGCGACAGCTAGTGAATACCGGCGGCGTGGCAGACTCCGTCGTCCGGCTGGATGCAGGCCGTTTGGAAACAAATGTCGCCAAGCAGCGTAGCCCGGCGTCCCGCTACGAGATTCGCACACCAACATCGAACATGGGTGTACGCGGAACCGCCTTTCGTGTTGGCGCGGACGATTCCGGCAAGAAAGCGCAAAGCGAGGTTGTTGAAGGACTGGTTGCCGTGGCATCAGGCACGGGTTCTACGAAACCGCTGGATTTGCCCGCAGGCTATGGTTCGTTCGTCGAG
Organism: Betaproteobacteria bacterium; assembly: GCA_016790625.1. GTDB lineage: Bacteria > Pseudomonadota > Gammaproteobacteria > Burkholderiales > Usitatibacteraceae > UKL13-2. The sequence continues at coordinate 5,509 of JAEUNB010000315.1, forward strand.
GCCGGCAAGCCACCGTCTCCACCGATCGAATTGTTGCCGGCGCCGAATCTCTCTGCGTTGCCAACTGCATACGTCAGTGCTGATCTGTCGTTCAGCTTCCCGTCTGTAACCGGCGCCAACGGCTATCGCGCCCAAGTTGCGCTGGATCGCGGATTCACCAATCTGGTCGCCGAGTCCTCGTCCAGCACTCCAGTCGCGGCGTTCAAGGACCTGCCCGACGGTCCGCTTTTTTTCCGTGCGCGTGCGATAGATCCGCAAGGTCTGGAAGGCAAGGACGCTATTCACTCATTCGGCATCATCGCGCGTCCGTTTGCACCGGCGCTAGAATCGCCCGCGAAGAACGCAAAGCTTGCGAGCGGCAAAGTAACACTTTCCTGGAAGGCCGTGCGCGAGGCAAAGTCCTATCGCGTGCAACTGGCGAAAGATGCGGACTTCAAGCAAATTCTCGACGATAAGTCGCTCGATGCGGTCACCATGGCCTCGTCCAGTACATTGGCTTCCGGCAACTACCTGTGGCGTGTCGCGAGCAAGGATGCGGCCGGGAAAGTTGGGCCTTGGAGCGAGACAATAGCATTTGCGGTAGCCGCGGAAGCCCCTCTTCTTAAACCCAAGCGCGGCCAGAAGTCGATCGCGTTGGAGCTCGACGTCGCTGGCGGCAAACAGTATCAGGTGCAAATTTCGCGAAATGAGCGTTTCACCAATCTGGTGTCTGACCAGATCGCGAATACGGCAGAGCTGAAACTGAGCGGGCTTTCCCCGAATGTGTACTACGTTCGTATTCGCGTGGTAACGCTGAGTGAAAAAGGTGCGGTGGAAGGTGCGGGCGAGTGGAGCGACATCGGGATGCTGGAGGTCTATCCCAACGACTGGTGGCTGTCGTCCTATCACGCTCCTGCGACCCGATAGCTTGCCGCTGAGTCGACCTTGGATCTGGTTGCTCGCCTGCGCCACCCCGTCATCAGGGAATGGCTGCTTATTGTCGTCGCGCTTGGAGCGCTGATTTTCTTTGCTGTTCGCGGCGACTGGTTTGGCCGTGTGGATCAGACGATGTACGACCGTGCGATCAATCTGCTGGAACGACCAGCTGATCGCGATATTGTCATTGTCGGCATTGACGAGCCGAGCTTGAAACAACTGGGACGCTGGCCATGGCCGCGAAACATCCATGCCACGCTGCTGGATAAGCTGACGGCGGCGGATGTTAAGGTGGTGATACTCGACATCATCCTGAGCGAGCCGGATCGCACAAGTCCGGACGCCGACGCCGTGCTCGCGAAGTCGATTGGCGCAAATGGCCGGGTCGTGCTGCCGATAACCAAGGATGTCGCCGATCGCGATACCTTTGCGGGCCAGGTATTTGGCGAGTTGCTGCCAGTTGCGGCCATGGCCGGTGCAGCCGCCAAGCTGGCGCATATCGGCCAGCAGCCGGACGCAGATGGCGTCTTGCGCAGTGTCTACCTGCGCAGTGGTGCGGGATCAGCGCAATATGACATTTCGCCGCTGGCTGCGTTGCGAATAATCTCACCGGTAGAGTGGGGACCGCAAAGACTTCTGCCTGGTGAGTTTATGTCCGACCAGCACGGGCCAAAAACGGTATGGAAAAACCAGAACCTGTATCAGATTCCCTTTGCGGGTCCTCCAGGACACTTTGAGCGTATTCCATACATCGACATACTGCGAGGCGATGTTCCAGCGACCAAGCTGAAAGACAAAATCGTTTTTGTTGGCGCGACGGCGCCGTCAATGCGCGACGAATTCCCTGCGCCGGTTTCCGGCAATATCGGGCCGATGCCGGGCGTTGAAGTGCAGGCAAACGTCCTGCAGGGACTGCGCGAGAACATGGACCTTCGCCTCGCCTCCAGGAGCGTGGTGCTCGTGCTGTCCTGCACACTGGTGCTGGGAGTGATGCTGGGCTATCTGTGGCTGACGCCACGCATGTCCCTGGCGCTAACCGGCGTTTTGGGCGCGCTGGTTTTGGCAGTTTCCGCCCTGGCCTTCAAGTATCTGCACTTCTGGATGCCGCCAGCCGTTACGGTGGCGGCGCTATTGCTTGCCTATCCGCTATGGAGTTGGCGCAAGCTTGAAGCAACGCAGAGGTACTTTGACGCGGAGCTGGCGCATATCGCGCGCGAGCGTGTTATCGTCCCTGAAGAAATTGCACGCAAGATTGCCCCATCTGTTTCGGCAAACGGTTTTGTCCCCGATGTGATCGAAAGCCGTATTTCGACGCTGCAAGCGACCAGCCAGCGCCTGCGAAACCTGAACCGGTTTGTCGCCGACAGCTTGGAGAGTCTGCCCGATGCCACGCTGGTAACGGATGCGAATGGGCGCATCCTGCTGGCGAATTCGAGTGCAGATCGTTTGTTCAAGGCGCGGCGTCGCGGTGGCGATCGCGGCAATGACCCACCGCTCGAAGGGCGTGACCTGTTTGACCTGATGGCCCAGTTCCAGCATGCCGACACCCGCAGCTGGCGCGAGATCTGG